>BJGJ01000010.1 GCA_014190435.1 Methylocystaceae bacterium
GTCGGATAAAACCACGCTCCTCCAAGGCCAAAATTAGTCGATGGATCCCCGACTTAGAGCGGAGATCTAATGCCTCTTTCATTTCATCAAATGAGGGCGGTACGCCTGATTCCTTAAGACGCTCATGGATAAAACGGAGCAAATCGCTTTGTTTCTTTGTCAGCATCCAAAAAACCTCCAAACCCGCCCAATCAGCGTTTGCGCTATAAAGGCGCGGTCAATGTTGGGGCCGCAAGCACAAAACAGGAACAATCAATATCTGTTCTTGCTGCGTTCTTCAAGTCCTTTTTGATAATTTTGTTGAACCTCACGCCCAGAGCAAGCTTGGCGAAGGTTAAGCATCGCAAGCCTGAGATGGCTTCGAAGGAGCGGGGCGATACGCGCCACCAGCTTGACTCTCAGCTCAAGCAAGGCCTCTTGAGTTATTTTTTGACAAAGGATGGCGTAACGCCAGAGCGTTTGGATTTCTTTTTTGGATTCTGAGCAACAGTCTCAACTTCATGTGCAACTGCAGACATTTCTCGTCGCGGGTCAGACGCTAAAGCCCGTGCGAGGGGAGTTTGAGTTTCTGATGCATGACGTTCTGCCACCATTCGCGCAGTCGTTGGAGAGATAAGTGAAGAGCTCTGATTAATTTGCGGATCAAGCGTTTTAGCTGCCTGACGAGATTTATCTTCCAATTTAATTTCTACAGGCGGCTCAATTGCCTCTGGCCGGCTCACATCGGCGATGCGCGAGGCAAAAGATGGATGCTGTCCACCATCTTGATACACAATACGCACGGGCGGCAATCCATTACGCTCTAACTCTACTATCTTAGCGATGTCTTTTTCTTCTTTCTCAAAGACTGCACGCGCTATCTCAGGATTAGTTTTTAATGGAGGACATGAGGTGCTGGCTTCCATACTCTCTCCATCTGCCGGCGTTGCGTCAAAGACATATTTATAGCCACAGAACGCTACGCGAGGTTCCTGCTTTGTAACCTCGAAATGATCATTTCCTTGTTTCAGCTGCTTCCAAAAAGAGATATTGGCGTCAAGACGATGTTTTGCTAAGTTTTCCGGGTTCATCCGAAAAGGATAGGATTGCATCTGAATATTTCGCTGCCCGCCTTCAAAGGATGAGCGAGCAATTGCATATATCTCTGCAATTTGTTTGTCCGTCATAGAAAAACAACCTGCCGAGGAGCAGGCGCCGTGTACCATGATTGCCCCCCCGGTGTGGCCGAGTGCGCGATCAAGCTGATTGGGGTAACCTACGTTAAAAGATAAATAATAGTTTGAATTAGGGTTCATTTGCCCCGAAGAGATCGTGTAGAATCCCTCTGGAACTTGACGATCGCCCTCGCGCGTCTTTGGGCCCAGTTGGCCAGACCAGCGGCACATTGGATAAGTCTTCAAATGTGTGTAGCGCCCATCAGACCGCATTTTCCAAATTTCGAGCTCTGCTTCTTTTTTATAAGATCTGATCAGCATTGGTGATTGAGGATCTGATCCGACCTGAGCCATCAAGGCGACAGTTTCTGAAGGAATTGGTGCCTGAGCGCGATGAGCAAAATCTTCCTGGCAAGCGCTCAGCATAAAAATAGCTCCGCAGAGCGTCATTTTGACAGGAATAATTTGACCAAAGGACATTCTATGCCTTTCCAACCCGCCTCTTGATTCCGAACGCTGTTGGAATCCGTTATTGATATCCATAACTAGGAAATAATTTATAAGTTCTATTATTCTAGAAAAGGGTTCTATTCCCTAAGTCCTCATCCTAACTAACTGGCGGTAACCTAATCCTTAAGATCAACGAGTTTGATCGCGCGCAAGACAAAAAAAGCTAGACTGAGGAGCTGGGTTACTGTGAGCGACTGTTTTATCGCTTTTCTTCAATCTTGCGTCCCATTGAAAGAAATTTAGCTGCGCGTAACTCTTTGATTTGTTGTCGAGAATAATTTTTTAAAACGGCCAATTCAGCCTCTATCGCCTGGCCAACGGCAGCAATTGCACCGGTAGAATCGCGATGGGCACCACCTGCTGGTTCTGCAACAATAAGGTCAATAATGCCAAACTTGAGGAGATCCTGCGCTGTAATTTTCATACTCACAGCCGCATCCTGCGCCTTTGCAGAATCTCGCCACAATATTGAGGCTGAAGCTTCAGGAGAGGCAACTGTATAGACTGCGTGCTCAAGCATTAAAACTTTGTTTGCCGCCGCGATTGCAATAGCACCGCCAGAACCACCTTCACCAACAACGACGGCTATATTTGGCACCCCTAAGCCAAGCGCGGAGTCAGTCGATCTTGCAATCGCCTCTGCTTGACCGCGCTCTTCAGCATCTATTCCTGGAAAAGCGCCTGCGGTATCAACGAGCGAAATAACTGGAAGACCAAAACGGTCGGCCAATGACATCAACCGGACAGCCTTGCGATAACCTTCTGGGCGCGCCATGCCGAAATTATGATAGAGCCGGCTTGCTGTATCTGAACCTTTTTCTTGGCCGATAACGCAAACTGCTTCACCTCTAAAACGACCAAAGCCGCCAACAATCGCCGCGTCTTCGCCAAAGAGACGATCGCCAGCAAGGGGCGTGAATTCTGTAATCAGCTGCTGTACGTAATTTGAAAAATGCGGGCGCTGTGGATGACGGGCGACTTGAATCTTCTGCCATGGCGAGAGAGTCGCATAGAGATCTGTTAGCGCTTTAGCCGCCTTGGCTTCAAGCTTTGATAATTCTTCGCTAATCGAGACGCCCTCGCCTTTTTCTGCGAGCGCGCGCAACTCCTCTACTTTTGTTTCTAATTCAGCAACAGGTTTTTCGAAATCGAGATAGGAGCGCATGGCGAAAAGAAAATTTCCTCAAAGCGAGAGAGCGAGAACTAGAGCCAGAAATCCCGATGAACACAGGATATGGGTGGAATTCTGGCAAACTCGCCGCTACGCTCTAGGAAGTCAAGAAAGAGACAACTACCTACCATTAAAGATCTAGAAATCCATTCTAAGTCATTAAGAAAATAACGAAAAGCAATAAACAGGAGCGCAGACAAGTGAGGAAACCGAGCCATTCAAGCAGCGCAGCCCAAAGCTGCTTTCTGACTGCCCCAGATGGGCTGCGCTTACATTATGTGGACTACCCCTGCCCTTCCACCCAACGCCTGCCCCTAATCTGCCTCCCTGGCCTTGCGCGCTCTGCAGATGATTTTTCTCGTGTCGCCCTAGAAATTAATGCGCGCGGCAGACGCGTCATCGCTATAGATTATAGAGGTCGGGGCCAATCAGATTGGGATAACGACTGGCGAAACTATACACTTGATATTGAACAATCGGATATTTTCGCAACGCTCGCTAAAGCCGAAATTTCTCAAGCCGTCTTTCTAGGGACCTCACGCGGCGGCATGCATATCATGCGCATCAGCGCTCACAGTCCCTCTCTTGTTCATGCCGCGATCCTGAATGACATTGGCCCAAAAATTGAAAATGACGGGCTGCTTCGTATTAAGCGCTATGTCGGGAAATTACCCCCCATGAATTCTATGTCCGATGCAATCGCCTTAATGCGTATAACGATGGCACCAGTCTTCCCTGGCGTTGATTGGGAAGATTGGGAAACCTATGCCCAACACACATTCATTGAAAAAAACGGCAAAGTTGTTTTGCGCTATGACCCCGACCTTTCACACACACTGGATATCGTTACGCCTGGCGGTGAATATGAAACCTTCTGGCGTGAATTTGAATATTTGAAAAAGATCCAACTTCTCGTTATTCGCGGCGAGACATCAGACATCTTTTCAAAGGATACCTTGGAAGAAATGAAGCGGATCGTTCCGAATTTACAAAGTCTAACTGTTATGGGCCAAGGTCACGCCCCTCTTCTACTTGATCGCGCCACAATAGAAAAAATTACCTTATTTCTGGATAATTGCCCCTGATTAACCTGAGTTATTCACTCTCCTGCCATCGTCAATTCTCCTACGCGCCTTATTTGTCTATCTTAGCTCAAAGTTAATTGAGGTCTCCATGCGCCCTTCATCCAATACGCCAATTCGATTATCGGAATATCGACCCCCAGACTTTCTCATTGACGCTGTTTATCTAGATATTCGACTAGATCAGACGGCAACAAAAATATGCGCACGTCTCAGCATCAGACGAAACCCTAATTGCCAATCGAATGCTGTGTTAATTCTAGATGGCGACGAACTCTCGTTGACAGGGGCAAAACTCAACGGCAAATTATTAGATGAGAAGGAATATCTTGCCACTCCAGAAAGATTTACGCTCCACCATACGCCAGAGTCTGCCTTCACTTTGGAAATTGAAACAGAAATTAACCCATCTACTAATACACAACTCTCTGGACTTTATCGCTCTGGTAGGGCTTTTTGCACGCAGTGCGAGGCTGAGGGATTTAGAAGAATTACGTATTTTCTTGATCGACCAGATGTGCTCGCTGTCTACACGACGCGAATTCAAGCGGATAAATCCGACGCGCCAGTCCTCCTCTCCAACGGCAATTTAAAAGAAATTGGCGGGATTGCTGAAACCAATCAACATTACGCTATCTGGCATGACCCCTTCCCAAAGCCCTCATATCTTTTTGCTATCGTGGGAGGAGATTTGGGGGTATTGAGTGATAATTTTGTAACGATGAGTGGAAGGAAAATTGATTTAGCCATTTATGTTGAACACGGGAAAGAAGCGCGAGCGGATTATGCAATGGACGCTCTTAAGCGTTCTATGCGCTGGGATGAGGAAACATTCGGCCGAGAATATGATCTCGATGTTTTTAATATTGTTGCTGTTTCAGATTTTAATATGGGAGCAATGGAAAACAAAGGTCTAAATATTTTTAATGATAAATATGTACTAGCGTCGCCAGAAACAGCAACTGACCATGATTACGCCGGCATTGAAGCCGTTATTGCCCATGAATATTTTCACAACTGGACAGGTAATCGCATAACTTGCCGCGATTGGTTTCAACTTTGTCTGAAAGAGGGCCTAACCGTATTTCGCGATCAGGAGTTTTCTGCCGACCAACGTTCGCGAGCTGTTGAGAGAATTAGCGATGTCCGAGGATTAAGACTTATTCAATTTCCTGAAGATAGTGGGCCACTTGCGCATCCCGTTCGCCCAGAAATCTATCATGAGATCAATAATTTTTATACAGCCACTGTCTATGAAAAAGGCGCAGAAATTGTAAGAATGCTACGCACGCTGATTGGCGAGAAAGCATTTCGTCAAGGAATGGATCTCTATTTTAGCAAGTATGATGGAACAGCAGCGACTGTAGAGGATTTTCTCTCGTGTTTTGTTGAAAGCTCGCGTCGAGATCTGACAGACTTTTCTCGCTGGTATCATCAGGCAGGCACTCCCATACTCTCTGTAAAAGAAGAGTATGACAGCGTGAAAAAAACATTTACCCTTACGCTTGAGCAGCACACACAGCCTACGCCAAATGACAAGGAAAAAAAACCCTTTGTCATTCCAATTATCCTAGCCCTTATTTCTGAAATGGGCGACAAATACGATCTTACCAGCGGTCAAATGACAGCTGATGAAATTAAAAAAGGCCTTATTGAGTTTTGTGAGCCAAAACGAACTTTAAAATTCGAAAATCTTGCATCCAAACCCACTCTTTCAATTTTAAGAGGATTCTGCGCTCCAGTAAAATTGAGCACAGAGCAAACAAATGCTGATTTAGAGCATCTTCTGTTGCACGACGACGATCCTTTTAATCGTTGGCAGGCTGCACAAGATCTTGCCCTCAGAGCTATCTTCAGTCGCATGAAAGCAACGAATGATAAAGTCACGCCGCATAAAGCGGAACAACTCATTAACGCTTATCGCAAACTCATTACCGAAGGCCTCACCGACCCAGCCTTTATAGCCCAAACGCTCGCTTTACCATCAGAACTTGATCTCGCGCGTGAAATAGAAAGAGAGGTAGATCCCGATGTAATTCATCTTGCGCGCAGCACCCTAAAAGAGGAAGTTAGCCTACTGCTCAATAGCGAGATAGAAGAACTCTATAATCAACTTGAAGATCCATGTCCCTATCAACCAGATGCTACTAGCGCTGGTCGCCGCGCTCTCAGGGCCACGCTGCTCGATCTCATTGCTGCCGGAAATAAAGACAAGGGAGAGCTGCTAGCAGAAAAGCAGTTTATGCGAGCCAACAATATGACAGACCGACTATCTGCTCTTTCAACACTAGCCGCCATTGGACGACCCTCACGAGAAAAAGCCTTAACCCACTTCTATAACCTGTTCTCTGACGATCATTTGGTTATTGATAAATGGTTCGCGCTTCAAGCCACCATACCCGAACCAACAACAATCCAACGAGTAATAAAACTCATGGAGCATGCTGAGTTTTCCATGAAAAATCCAAATCGTCTCAGATCGCTGATCGGCACTTTCACAAACATGAACTTAACGAGTTTCCATGCGCTCGACGGATCAGGATACGCATTGTTAAAGCGCGTTGTGTTAGAAGTCGACCCACTTAATCCGCAGATTGCCGCCCGCTTACTCTCTTCTTTGCGCTCCTGGCGCACTTTTGAGCCCCGTCGCCGAGCGCTCATCGAGAGATCTCTTAAGGAAGTGCTCGGGCAAGAAAAAATCTCTGCCGACCTGAAGGATATCGCAACAAGAGCTTTAGGCTAAAACAGTTGATGAAGATGAATCTATTCATCTTAAATTAAGGACTAGACAAAACCCTCAGAAGAGATTCGAATGAAGGTGATTCGGGCAGGTGTCCTTTTGCCCGTATGACTGCCTAATATTCGGAGAGAGCTGATGGCGCGCAGTAATGCAGCGCGGGACATGAATCACGCCGATAATGTCTGGAGTGGTTCATGCTTCGATCAAGACAAACATAGCAAGCTTTCATACAGCTCTCTTCGTCATCTTAAAATTATAGCAATTAGTTGCGTCGGCTTTATTGCCCTTAGTGCTTTATTTCTATTTACACTTATTTCCTCACGAGAGCAGATTTTAAAAGATGCAATTTCAAATTTAGATTTTCTTGCCCGCCAAGCTACACATGAGATCAATGATAAAATTCAATCAAATCCTGAATTAACTTTTCAGATCGCTCCAGAGCAAATCTTACCAGCCCAAGCCTTTTCTCAAGGCCGACAGTTAATCATCGTTAATTCAAAAGGATCAATCACTACATCCTACCCAATCATTCCGCAATCAAGTCTCGCCCTTAATTATAATAATAAATCGAAAAACGCTATTTCATTGATTAGCGAGAGAACGCAAGCCTCTAACATCAATGATCTAACAAATATCGAAAAAATTGCCGTCATACGTGATTTACCTACCCCCTACGGCCAGCTCATTATGAGCCAACCCTTGGCTAATATTTTCTCGACCTGGAACAAGCTCCTCATTCTATCTGCAATATTGTTTTTCCTTGCCGTATCAATATTTGCTTTGCTTATCATCAGTAATTTGCGTCAGCATCGCAAAGCCTCTGTCTCAAAACAATTAAATAGCCTTATGCGCATGAGGCTGGAGGCCGCGCTTTCTCGCAGTGGTTGCGGCCTATGGGACTGGGATATTGAAAACAATAGAATATATTGGTCAGAATCAATGCATGCAATGCTTGGCCTCTCAGCAAGCTACCAATACATCTCCTACCAGCAGCTGAATGAATTAATCCACCCAGATGACAGAGATTTTTCTTTCTTTAGTGAATTTGAAAATACAGAAAAATATTTAGATCATCAATTCCGGATTAGACACGCTAACGGAAAATGGATCTGGCTGCGCGCACGGATACAATTGATTGAACACAGTCAAAGAAAGCAAAAACATCTCGTTGGAATCGTGGCGGATGCATCAGAAAACCGTGAACTCTTAGAGCGAAATGAACTAGCTAAAGCGCGTTTATGCGAAGCAATGGACTCGACGTCTGAAGCATTTGTTTTGTGGGACAATCACAATTGTCTTGTTGCCTATAATACAAAATTTATTGAATTCTATAGTCTAGAGGTATCGATAGTCAAAGCTGGTATGCATAAATCCGAAATCATGACCTTAGCAAAAGCTCCACTCAAACAGGTTGAAACATCAACTAGAGAATTAAGCGGAAAAGACGCCCATACCTATGAAGCACAACTCCGAGATGGACGTTGGCTACAAATAAACGAACGCTCGACAAAAGATGGCGGACACATATCTGTGGGAGCTGATATTACAGCACTCAAAAAGAAAGAAGCGCAACTCTATGAATCGGAGCGACGCTTAACTCAAAGCGTAAAAGACCTAAATCGATCCAGACAAACCTTAGAAATCCAAGCGCAAGAGCTGGCAACTTTAGCGGAAAATTATCATCATCAGAAGGCGGAGGCAGAAGCGGCAAATTTAGCTAAGTCAGAATTCCTGGCAAATATGAGCCACGAACTCCGCACGCCTCTAAACGCAATTATTGGCTTTTCAGAAATGATGTTGGCTGAGCCGTTTGGATCGCTTGGGTCGCCAAAATATGTCGAATATTGTCAAAGTATTTTGAAAGGAGGCGCGTATCTAAATCAAGTTCTCTCCGACATTCTTGACATGTCACTGCTCGATCAAGGAAAGATCCGACTTAAAAAAGAAAGCATTAATATTGGCGCTCTTATCGGTAATGCTGTTGAACCATATCTTGATCGCGCTATGAAGAAAAATATCAAAATTATAATTGACGCCCAAGAGCAGCTAAATTGTGTTGGCGACGCACAAGCAATTAATAAGGCGCTTAGTGCGCTCATATCAAATGGCTTGAAATTCAATGATATTGGCGGGTCTATGCGCATCTGCGCACGCGCTCACGGGATTATGAATACAATTTATGTTGAAGACTCCGGGCAAGGCATTGATTCAAACATCCTCAAAAAACTTGGCCGCCCGTTCGAACAAAGCGCGCAGTCTCTAGAAAATGGCATGAAAGGATCAGGGTTAGGCTTGGCGATCGCCCAGTCCATTAGCGAGCTCCACGGTGGCTCCTTACATATAAGATCAAAAAAGGGCATTGGCACAGTCGCCATGCTGCGCCTGCCCGCTCATTCTTTGGCCCAGCCAGCAAAGGAAAAAACACTCTTTCACTCCCAAGAAGCAGCATGAGTTTACCCACGCGAGTCCAGGGATGGCTTTGCCTGGGACGACGGTAAAGATAGAATAACACGTAAGCCGGGGGCATTATCCTCAAGCCTGAGCTCCCCATGATGGAGACGCGCTATAGCGGCGACCATTGAAAGACCAAGACCCGATCCAGCACGAGATCGTGAATTTTCCAAACGCACAAACCGACCGGTAACCCGCTCACGATCTAGAGTCGAAATTCCGATTCCGTGGTCTGCTATACAGACTTCTATAGTTTCACCAACTCTAGTCACTGAGATATCAATTGTTTTAGCTCCATCTCTCATTCCATATTTTAGGGCATTATCAATGAGATTAACGATTGCCTGCCCAAGTAATTCTCGACTGCCTTTAACGACGAGTAGAGCCCCAATATTACAGTTAAAATGCGCCCCCTGCTCTTCAGCAACAGGCTCATACATCTCGACAATATCTCGAGCAATAGTATCGACCTCTAAAGCTGCAAGATTTTCGCTCAAATAACCTGCCTCTGCACGCGCAATCATCAAAAGCGCATTGAAGATTGCAATAAGCTCATCCGCCTCTTCAATAATTTTTTCTAGAGCCTCTCTTTTTTGATTTTCGTCCTTATTATCTCCAATAGCGGACTCTGCCCGATTGCGAAGTCTCGTAAGTGGAGTTTTTAAGTCATGCGCAATATTGTCTGATACTTCCTTTAATCCAACCATTAATACTGAAATGCGCTCAAGCATTGCATTGAAGTTTTCAGCTAGCCGATCAAGCTCATCACCCGATCCACTCACAGCGAGCCGTTCATTCATATCCCCTGCCATTATTCTCCGCGCAGAGGCAGACATAATATCTACCCGTTCAAGCATACGATGCGCGACGAATAATCCACCAAATACACCAACCAGAACTAACCAAAACAAAGAAACACCTAACGCTCGACGAAGAATATCACGAAGCACTTGATGATCTTCAATGTCATGGCCAATCAATAATCTGAAGCCTCCAGGGATAAGAAACAAACGCATTAAAGCCGGATGCGCGTCTTCAAGCTCTCCCCGCCGTCGGTAAAGCGTCTCAATTAGAATATCTCCGCTCCCTGGTGCGAAACGCGGCAGTTCTATATTGCCTGCGATTAAATCCCCCGCTGCAGACGTCAAAAGATAAAGGGACCCGCCTGGCGCGCGAACACGCCGCTCTACAGCCTCCGTTAATTCTCTTAACCCCCCCTGAGCATATTGTTCGGATAATGCTCGGATTTCCCCGTCGACTGTTTGTTCAATTTGCTCATCAAGCACTTCCTTTACTCGAGCGCCAACGCGTGTAAGCACTAAACCAGCGCCAATGGAGAAAAGCAGAAGATAAGCCAATGATAGCTTAAATGCAGTTGTTCTAAATAGCTTGCCGACGGCGCCAAGACGTCTTTCGTGTATTTCCATGTAAATTATTTCCTGATTATAGATTTTCTTTAGAAATTAACAATTCAATTGTATTTCATGCAAGCCAACAATTTTTCTAGAGCTATGCGTTTATAGCCTACAGAGCTTTAATCTTTAACGCACTTTAGTAAGACTGCGAAGCACATAGATACTCAATAAACGCGCTTGTTGGATAAAATTTATCCTACTCAAAACGACGCTATTTCACTTAACCAACCAATCTATGACATAAAACAAAAATCTCATCTCCGAGATTTTACTCCGCTCTTGACCCAATAAGTTTCAATTTTTCTATCTATAGAAAGACTTAAAATTAGTCTCCAGGACATCAATCACAATGACCGTCCAGAGTCTCTTATCATATAACCAGCACCTCGAATTGTATGCAGCAAAGGTGTCTCGCGCCCCTTATCTATTTTTGCACGCAACCGAGAAATATGCACGTCAATAACATTGGTCTGAGGATCAAAATGATAGTCCCAGACATTTTCTAAAAGCATGGTTCGTGTTACAACTTGGCCAGCATTTTTCATTAAATATTCTAAAAGCCTGAACTCTCTTGGCTGGAGTAAAATTTCCTGACCATTGACGGTGACCTCATGAGAAAGGCGGTCAAGCTCAAGATCTCCCACTCGATAATGCGTTTCTTCACCCCGCGGTCCAACGCGTCGACGCGCGAGCGCTTCCGTTCGTGCTAGCAGCTCGGAAAAAGCGTAGGGCTTAGGCAAATAATCGTCGCCTCCTGCGCGCAATCCCTTAACTCGATCATCAACCTGGCCCAGAGCCGATAGAATGATGACTGGCGTTTCAACATTTTGTTTGCGCAGGCTCGAAATAAGCGACAAGCCATCCATCTTTGGCAACATTCGATCGACGATCAAGACGTCATAATCGCCTTCTCGTGCAGTAGCGTAGCCGGATAAGCCATCTGAAGCGTGATCCGCGACATGACCCTGCTCACGGAAAGCCTTAACGAGATAATCACTCGCCTCACGATCGTCTTCAATAATAAGAATCCGCATGAATCACACTTTAACCCAGCTTCAACAAAAACGGCAGGCCGACTGCAAGGGTCGACCTGCATTCACAGCGCAGGCTATGAGAACGCCAAAAGAACGTCACCAGCTATACTTCTGCGGGCGTCAGGCCGCCTTTGTTGGTAAGGCGATAAATCTCATACCATCTGCAGATTTAACTCGGAAGAGAACAGATTTGCGACCCGCCTCTCGCGCGGATTCTATTGCAGAGGAGAGATCAACCCGAGAATTCACTACCTGACCACCCGCTTCAACAATGATGTCTCCTTGTCTCAACCCTTTTTGCGCTGCGGCACTATTAGGATCAATATCCGTCACAACAACTCCTTCACGTCCAGCTCCAGCTTCTATTGCGGAAGCGACCTCTACGCCCAAGCCCGCAACTTCAGCGCCGCCTTTCCCCGTTTCAACATCTGCACGCGCCTCTTTCTCTTCAGGCAATAATCCAAGCGTTAGCCTGACAGTTTTCTCTGAACCCGCGCGTAAATAAGTCAAATCCACTGATTTTTTTGGTCCCAGAATAGCAACGCGACGCGCGAGATCTCTTGGACCATCAATTTTCTCACCATTCAGAGCGATAACAATATCTCCTGATTTTAGCCCCGCTTGCTCTGCAGGGGCACCATGTTGAGGTTGCGAAATTAATGCGCCTTTTGTTGATTTCAGGCCCAAGCTATCAGCAATTTCTGGTGTGATATTTTGAATCTTAACCCCGATCCAACCGCGCGCCACCACGCCTTTATCTTTCAAGGAGGCAACAACATCCCGAGCTACCTCTGAAGGAATCGCAAAGCCAATGCCAATCGAGCCGCCTGAAGGCGAATAGATAGCGGTATTAACGCCAATCACATTCCCTCGCGCATCAAATGCTGGCCCGCCAGAATTACCTCTGTTAACTGGCGCGTCTATTTGAAGAAAATCATCATAAGGACCTGCGCCTATTTCTCTCCCTCGCGCAGATACAATGCCTGCCGTAACACTGCCGCCTAAGCCAAAAGGATTTCCGACTGCAATCACCCAATCGCCAATACGTGGATTACCGGTCGACCAATCAACGAATGGAAATTTATCTCCATCATTGATTTTAAGCAACGCTAAATCTGTCCGCTTATCAGTTCCAATAATCTTTGCAGCGAGGGTCTTACCGTTATCGAGCGACACCTCAACCTCGCTAGCATGTTCGACGACGTGATTGTTTGTCACCACATAGCCATCTGGACTGATGATAAATCCTGAACCCTGGGACATTGTTGCATGGCGATTCTCTGTGCCACCACCCTGACGTCCAAATCGCTTAAAAAAACGATACATTGGATCATCGGGAGATAAATCTGGCGACATCTCCGAAAGCCCACCGCTGCCTTCGTCTACCTCAACACCCTTGACCTTAATCGCAACAACAGCAGGCTTAACGCGCTCAACAACATCTGCAAAAGATGGAGGTGTAACTGGCCCAGCAACCGTCACCGGCGACAATACCTCGGCCTTTGCCGCGGACATTGGACCAACAAAAGTAGCAAGGACACTCAATGACGCGACCGCGCCTAGCAGATAGGATCGAGAAGCCCGCCTTTTATTCTCGGCATTAATCGAGTAGCCAGCAAGCTGGCTAGAATTTTCTAGAAAAATCATTTTTACTCCATCTTGTGCGAGGAGATTGAGTAGACCTCAATCATCTCTCTCTAAGATGGAGACGAACGCCTTGCGGATGAATGGACATAAGATGAAACTTTAGTAAGGCAGATTCGTCTAAGCTTGTAAGCTTCCTATGCAAAAGTGTTTTCTTGACCCCTTAAACTCTTGCGTCTTTCTGTCTAACAATCGTTGCGTAAAAGAGACGCTCAGCGCCACTTCGAAGCAGGGAATCTCTCCGCTCTATTCCCTAGAGCATCAAGCTAACCCCGCCCTGAAGCAGCCCACTCCACTAAGCCCAGAAAATCTGTTTATTAAATTAGCTTTTTGGACCACCCCGCGCAACGCCAACCTTAGCAGGACGCAATACACGATCATTGATCAGATATCCTTGTTCAACAACCTGCGCGACAGTTCCAGCAACCTTTGTTTCATCCGGCATTTCAAACAATGCCTCATGCTGGTTGGGATCAAAACGCGCGCCCAGAGCATCTATCGGCTTGACGCCAAAGCGCGCAAGCCGGGAAAGAAAATCTTTCTCTGTGAGCTCGACGCCTTCAATAAAAGCAGCAATCGAGGGCGGCAAATCGGATCGAACATCTTGGCTCACGCTTTCAATTGCCCGATGTAAATTATCAGCAAAAGCAAGCATCTCTCGAGCAAAATTTGACGCGCCGTATAATTTTGCTTCAGTAACCTCGCGCTCAGCACGACGACGAATATTTTCCACCTCAGCCAAAGCCCTTAACGCCCGATCCTTTAAATCTGCGTTTTCTTTCTGTAGCGCCGTTATATCGCTGACTGACGTGGCGTCCTCTTTGGTTGCTTCTTCTGTTGCCTGACCCGATAAGGTGATATCAATTTCTCTGGCGTCTTCTGGCTTGTTATCTGCGTTCTGCTCACCCATATCCCAACTCGTTTCTCGTTAATTTTATAATAAGCCTCGATATCATGGCTCCCGCAGGCGAAATCAAGCCGCAGGAGCAGAATCTTGTTTTGAAGGACGCTTTATTGGCCTAATTTCAAAGACATCCAGAAGTTGCCGCTTAATCGCGATTTGACGCTGAGGCGAGACTATTTTGGTGCCAGTCAAATCAGTCACGTAAAAAGCATCAACTGCCCGCTCTCCAAATGTTGTGACATGAGCGGAAGCGATGTTGAGATTGAGTTTAGAAATTGCATTTGTGAGATCAAATAAAAGCCCTTCACGATCCAGGCCAGAGACCTCAACCACTGTATAGGTGTTTGACAGGCTGTTGTCGACGGTTACTTCAGGAGCCACAGGAAATTCAGCAATTGGTGAATGCGTATTGGCGCGTGCTTTTACAGCATCAGCAATGACAGCCTCGCCTCGTAACGCACGAACAATCATCTCAGCTATCCGCTCTGCGCGCCGTAGCTCGTCTTCATCAAACCCTAATCCTCTAGAAAAAAAGATTGTATCCAACGCCAACCCGTCAGCTGTTGTGAAAATATGCGCATCAACAATGTTAGCTCCACCAACAGCGCAACAGCCTGCGATTGTAGATAATAGCCTTCGGTGGTCTGGAGCAATTACCGTAAGCTCAACAACATCACGCTTTTTATCAAGCATAATGTCAGTTATGAGCGGATCTTTTGCGCCATCGAGCGAACGCAGTAATTCCGCATGATGAATTTTACACATTAAATCGACTTTCAGCCAATAGGCTGCATAATGCCGTTTTTCATATTGAAGTAACTCTTCATCAGACCAATCCGGCAAAGAGGCGCGTAACTCAGAAATCGAGGCAGCCACTCTGCTTTTTCGGTCTACTGCGGAATGTCCACCGCCAAGAACAATCTCGGTTTCCCAGTAAAGCGCAAGTAAGAGCTGAGCTTTCCAAGCATCCAACACGCCGGGCCCAACAGCGCTGATATCACAAAGCGTCAAGACAAAAAGCAGCTTGAGGCGTTCCATTGTCTGAACGATCGCCGCAAAACTATCTATGGTCGCCGGGTCTGAAATATCTCGACTTTGAGCATAAGTTGACATCGTAAGATGATGCTCAACAAGCCAAGCGACGGTTTCTGTTTCACCTAGCGTAAAGCCCAACCTTGGACACAATGTTCTTGCAACCATCATGCCTGCAATAGAATGGTCTTCCTTGCGCCCCTTCGCAATATCATGAAGAAACAATCCTAGGTATAAAACTTTACGATTAACCACAGTCGGCATCGCCTCGGCGATAGGCGCATGGCTCTTAGAAGCACGCCCGGCTTCAAAGTCACAAAGCGCGCCTACAGCACGCAATAAATGCTCATCAACAGTATAGTGATGATACATATTAAATTGCATCATCGCTACGATGCGACCAAATTCAGGAATGAACCGCCCAAGGACACCAGTTTCATTCATACGGCGCAGAACTGATTCTGTCATATTGCGCGATAATAGAATCTCCAAAAACAATCCATTAGCTTCTTTATTTCCTCGTAAATTTGAATCAATTGCGCGTAAAGAACGCGTCACTGCACGTAAAGCGTCCGGGTGCAAAGGCAGGCCATGATGATCTGCTAGCCAGAAAAGTCGAATAATATTTACTGGATTACGAGTAAAAATATTTTCATCAACAATAGATATGCGATCAGTAGCGATAATGAAATCCCCCTGAGGTGTCTTCGAGCGCCGACGCCTAAAGGGCTGCAAAAAGCGATCAAATATAGCGCGAGGTTTTGCTTGCCGCTCCTCTAGAGCAGCACAAACAATAGCTGTTAGGTCGCCAACCTGCTTTGCGACTAGAAAATAATGCTTCATAAATCGCTCAACGCGGGAGAGCCCGCTGCGATTATGATACCCAAGCCGCTCCGCCAGCACTGGCTGAATATCGAATGTTAACCGTTCATCAGCTCTACCTCGAGCAAAATGCAGATGGCACCGAACATTCCATAAATAATCTTCACAAGTTTGGAATTGACGATATTCTGCTGGAGTAAAAAGCCCTGCGGCTACTAAATCCTTTGGCTCTCGCACGCGATAGACATATTTTGCGATCCAAAAAAGCGTATTTAAATCACGCAAGCCGCCTTTTCCGTCTTTAACATTTGGCTCTACTAGGTATCGCGAAGCCCCAGCCCGACGCACGCGACCATCGCGCTCCAAAAGCTTAGCGGCGACAAACTCACGAGCATCCATTCGGATAATTTCACGATCGAAGCTTTCTTGTAATTGACTAAATAATTCTTGATTGCCCAATATAAATCTGGCTTCAAGTAAACTTGTTCTAATCGTCATGTCGGTCCGCATCTGTCGCATGCATTCAGTTACAGAGCGTGTTGCATGGCCAACTTTCTGACGTAAGTCCCAGAGAATATAGAGCATAGCCTCAACGACGCTCTCTCCCCAGGGAGTTTGTTTATAAGGAAGAAGGAAAAGCAAATCGATATCAGAGCCTGGTGCCAATCGACCCCGCCCATAACCTCCAACCGCAACAATGGCGAGACGCTCTGCAAAAGTTGGGTTATCCGCCACATGCACATAGCCGATGACGTAATCATAAATTGCGCCTATGAGCTGATCTTGCAATTCTGATAGCAATTGCGCGCAGTGAACATCTCTTTTACCACTTTCTAAATACTGACGCGCACATAGCCGACCACAATTCAAGGCTTCGCGAAATAGATCGACAATTTTACTTCGTCGCTCCGTCTCATCAGAAATCTCAACACATAAATCGCTTATTTTCGAAGCTAACTCAACACGCAAGCCCCGAAAGCCCTGCTGCGTGTGTAACGAGGAAAAGACAATATGAAGTTGTATTTCGCTTATTGATGTCATAGAGAAGCACGCAGATCTTTTTGACGTTTTTCAATGGCGTCAAACAAATGCGGCGTAAGATTAGGCCCTCCTACCCGAGCTAAAGCGCGAAGGCCTGTTGGCGAAGTAACATTAATTTCTGTGAGATACCCCTCAATGACGTCAATCCCAACAAAGATCAATCCACGCTTCCTAAGCTCGGGCCCAAGCCTATCACAAATTAACCTCTCCCGCTGAGTAAGTTCTGTAGAAGCTGCTGAACCGCCTCTTACCAGATTAGAGCGAATATCATCTTGCGCCGGAATCCGATTAAGCGCACCTAAAGCTATACCATCAATTAAAAGGATACGCTTATCACCCTTCACAACATCGGGAAGAAATTTCTGTACCACCCAAGGTTCACGGAACAATGTTGCGAACATATCAAAAAGCGATCCAAAATTAGGATCTCGTTGCGAGACTTTAAATACAGCCGCTCCGCCATGACCATAGAGCGGCTTCATAACAACCTCCCCATGCTTAGCCCTAAACTTTTCAATCATTGCTCGATCTCGCGTGAGCAAGGTTGGCGGCATTAAATCAGAAAACTTCATAACAAAAATTTTTTCAGGCGAATTTCTTACATGCTCTGGGTCATTAACAATCAAGACGCGCGACTTGATACGCTCTAGAAAATGCGTTGAAGTAATATAAGCAAGATCAAAAGGAGGATCTTGTCTCAAAAGTACAATATCCATTTTGATCAAATCAATCTCACTGGCCTCTGCAAGACGATAGTAACCCGCGGGATCGTCAAAAACATCGATTTGATGGGCGCGCGCAATCAAGCAGTCGCCTTCAAGGGCTAATTGGTCCGGCGTATAATACCAAAGCTGATGACCCCGGCGGCGGGCCTCTAACATCAAGGCAAAAGTCGAATCACCTTCAAAATTGATCCGCTCCAATGGATCCATCTGGACCGCAATTTTAAGCATCTCATCTCCCATTGCAGGACGCTCCGCCGGTAGCCCTCTTGGCTATCACGGCCAGACTATCAAGTTTTTTCAGTAGCAGGCGAGGGAACCTTTGCACTCGAGCCACAGTTATCACGCGCCATGGACCCCTGTCTTTTGTTGATGAAGACCATGACAATAGATCACAGCCTAAATTCTAGCCAATCAACCGCTGAGTCTCAGATGAACTTTGCGTCATGGCCTCGTCAGGTTAAATACTAGAGCCCCAACCCTAAAGCCCGCCACTCAGAAAGGCCTCTATGCGTCGTCTTCTCCTCCTCCGTCACGGTAAAGCCGATCGCCATTCCGCTGGTGGGGATCGAGAAAGGCCATTAACGCGACGCGGCGAGGAAGACGCCCGGCGTATCGGCGATTTTTTAACGGCGGCAGGAATTACCCCCGATCTAGCTGTTGCCTCTAATGCGCGCCGGGCGAAACAAACACTTGAGCGAACGCTTGAGGCTTTTCCAGCTCATGTTACCCATTTGATTGAGAACACAATTTATCTTGCCTCATCAAGCCACCTCCTTGAGGTCCTGCGTCAAACGCCGGATAAGGTTCATACCTTGCTCGCGGTTGGCCATAATCCTGGCTTTGGAGAATTAGCCGCAATTCTGGCAGGCAGTGGTGAGCCTCAGGACCTTGAACTTATGCGGTCTAAATATCCCACTGCTGCACTGGCGATACTAGATTTTGATGTGAGGAATTGGCCAGAAATCAATGTGGCCGCCGCGCGTCTGCATAGATTTATCACGCCAGCCATCCTCAGAGGGGAGCCTCTTGACGATCCAGACTAAGGCCAGACGTCTTGGGGTTTGACCAGGTTTTAACGCCAGCCTAAAAAGCCTGATGTCGCATAATAGCTTTGGCCATCTTTTCCGTATCACGACTTTTGGCGAAAGCCATGGCGTAGCCCTAGGAGCCGTCGTCGACGGCTGCCCGCCTCAAATCCCGCTCGTCTCGGAAGATATTCAAGTATTTCTTAACAAACGCAAACCCGGCCAATCCCGATTTACGACCCAACGGCGCGAAGAGGATCTTGTTAAAATACTCTCAGGAGTATTCATTGACGCAAATGGCCAGCAGGTCACAACTGGCGCACCAATTGCGCTTATGATTGAGAATACAGATCAACGCTCGAAAGATTACGGCGAGATTGCACAAAAATACCGGCCTGGACATGCGGATTATGTCTATGACGCAAAATATGGCGTTCGGGATTATCGTGGCGGTGGCCGGTCTTCTGCACGTGAAACAGCAGCCCGTGTCGCCGCCGGCGCTATCGCCAGGAAGATTATTCCGCATCTTTCCATTAAAGGTGCGCTAGTTCAGATTGGTCCTCATAAGATTGATCGATCGCGCTTCGACTGGAATGAGATTGATCGTAATCCATTCTTTTGTCCTGACGCCCAAGCCGCTAGCCATTGGGCGGATTATCTCGATGATATTCGTAAAAATGGTTCATCTATTGGCGCCGTCGTTGAAGTCACAGCGGAGGGTGCGCCACCTGGCTGGGGTGCACCCGTTTATGGCAAACTGGACTCAGATCTTGCCGCCGCCATGATGTCGATTAACGCGGTCAAAGGCGTAGAAATTGGCGACGGTTTTGAAGCCGCCCTGCTCACCGGCGAATCCAATGCAGATGAAATGCGCAGCAGCGCTAATGGCCTCCCGAACTTTCTGTCCAACCATGCCGGCGGCATTCTTGGGGGAATTTCAACAGGCCAGCCGATTGTTGTGAGATTCGTCGTAAAACCAACCTCCTCAATACTCACACCGCGTCAAACCGTTGACGTGAGGGGAAATAATACGGAAATCATCACGAAAGGCCGGCACGATCCATGCGTAGGCATTCGCGCCGTGCCTGTAGGAGAAGCCATGATGGCTTGCGTATTAGCCGATCATTTTTTACGTCACCGCGGACAAATTGGGTGATCACGCGCCGCGCAGCGCTCACAGGCCTTATCGCCACCATTGCTGCGCAAGATTTAAAAGCGCAGACAAAAAACACACTTTTTCTTTCTGCTAAAACTAGTTTTTTACACGATCCAGGTCCTGGTTGGCCTGATCGCCCAAATCGTATCACTAGCATCTTAGACGCGCTAAAAACTCCAGAGTTTGCTGGTCTCGTCCGACAAGAAGCACCTAGCGCAGACACTCAATGCATTCTGCGCGTCCACACCCAACAACTGATTAGGCTTCTTGAAAAGGCAACGCCAAAAACTGGCTTTAGCGCTCTTGATCATGATGTGACACTCAACTCCCATTCTCTTACCGCCGCAATCGAATCAGCAGGCGGCGCGATTACCGCAACAGATGCTGTAATGCGTGGAGTGGCGCATAATAGCTTTGTCGCAACACGTCCGCCAGGTCATCATGCGCTAGCAAATCAAGCAATGGGATTTTGTCTATTTAATAATGTAGCGATAGCAGCGGTGCATGCGCGCGAGCGTTACAATGTCGAACGTATTGCAATCGTTGATTTTGATGTTCACCATGGAAATGGCGTACAAGATTTCTTTTGGAATGATAAAAACACATTCTATGCCTCAACACATCAGATGCCTCTTTACCCAGGAACAGGGGCACTGAATGAAACTGGAGCTTTTAACAATATTGTTAACGCCCCCCTTCGTCGCGGTGATTGCGGCGATCAATTTCAAGAGGCTCTAAAAACTCGCATCCTGCCCGGCCTTGATAATTTTGCCCCAGATCTCATCTTTCTTTGCGCTGGATTTGATGCGCATATTCACGATCCCCTGGGCGGCCTTCGACTGTTAGAAGAGGATTTTCGTCAAGTAACACTCAGAATTATGGAGATCGCTCAAAGACGGTGCCACAACCGGATCGTCTCATTACTTGAAGGCGGATATGCGCCACAGGATTTAGCTAGCTCAGTAGCTGCACATATAAAGGCATTGATGGACGTGTGAGTAGCCTGACGCAAATCCTATTACTTCTCAGTGAAATTAAAAATCCTGTAATCATCATCGCTTCATGTTCTTTAAGATCCTATTTGAAATAACCTGATGATAGCTTTACATAACTCTCATGCGTCAGAAGGTAATTAGGAGAGAAGCCTTGTCCCATTCTGTTACTGAAGCAATTGAGGCTATTGCCCGAGGCGAGATTGTCATTGTGACAGACGATGATGATCGAGAGAATGAAGGCGATCTCGTTATGTCGGGCGCGCTATGTACGGCAGAAAAAATGGCTTTTATCATCAGGCATTGCTGCGGCATAGTTTGCGCGCCATTGACATTAGAAGATGCGCGTCGTCTTCAGCTTGCGCCAATGGTTGCGCAAAATGACGCGCCGCTTGGAACAGCCTTTACCGTTTCGGTAGACGTCAAACACGGACTGACGACAGGAATTTCTGCAGAACAGCGCAGCAATACTGTGCGCGCCCTCGCAAATGGCAATATGGCCGCAACGGATTTTGTTCGGCCAGGCCATGTTTTTCCGCTCATATCAAGAGATGGCGGCGTCTTAATGCGTTCAGGTCATACCGAAGCCGCGGTAGATCTCTGTCGGCTTGCTGGCCTGCCCTCTGTCGGCGTCATCTGCGAATTAGCCAATGATGACGGAACAGTCATGACAGGTCAGGAGATTGCTCATTTTGCTAAAAAACATGCACTAAAAACACTCTCCGTGGCTGATCTTATCGCTTATCGGCAGGCGCGTGAAAAACTTGTTGAACGCGTTGCTGTTTTTCCAGTCAAGACGGAATATGGCCAGATGACGGGTTATGCTTATGTAACAGCTTTTGATCATGTACGTCATTTCGCTTTTGTGCTTGGAGCCATTGGTGATGGGCGCGATGTGCCTACCCGCTTGCATCGTGCGGACATACTTGATGATGTCATGGGTGGCGCGCAGACGATTAGAAAAACGCTCTCCCGCTTTAAAGAAGAAGGCCATGGTGTTCTTGTTTATCTGCGAGACGGAGCGGCCGGCGTGCCGACAAACTTTACTTTGGCGGAAAGCGAAAATGCTGAGGAAAACCGAAAGCGTCAATGGTTTGATGTCGGACTTGGCGCACAAATCCTCAAAGATCTTGGCGTTTCCTCAATTCGCTTGCGCTCAACAACTGCTAAACCACGGGCTTTTGTCGGACTTTCAGGATTTGGGATAGAGATAAGCGCCGTAGAACCTATCGAGTGATCAAAAATAAATTAATCTGCTCGAGGGTGCGCTGAATGAAACGCATCTAATAAGCGCCTGGAGTCTACCGACGTATAAATTTGCGTTGTTGAAAGCGACACATGGCCTAATAATTCTTGGATCGTTCGCAGATCACCACCGCGACCAAGGAGATGGGTGGCGAAGGAATGACGTAACGCATGGGGCGTTGCGCTATCAGGCAGGCCCAACGCGACCCGAAGCCGCGCGACAACATATTGGATCACTCTCGGCGAGAGCGGCCCACCACGCGCACCGACAAACAGCGCCCCTCCCTGAAGATCATAGGGACAAAGCTCAACATAATTTTTTATTGCAATTTGCACCGGCACGATGACAGGTAAAATTCGTTTCCTGCCGCCTTTGCCAGTAATGCGTATTCGGTCAATCCCGTTAATTGGCGCATTCTGTCGGGAGAGAGAAAGCGCCTCCGAGATACGCAAACCAGCGCCATACAACAAGGCCAAAACAGCCGCGTCTCTTGCCAAGATCCATGCAGGAACTGTTTGATCAGCACGACAATCCACATCCACAACATCACGCGCGGCGTTGATACTGAGAGCTTTGGGCAAAGCTTTCATTCGCTTTGGCGCTTGGATCGCGTCATAAGCGTCTGAGCGCGCTAAACTTCTTTTTTTTAGATAGCGTAAGAAATTCCGTTGCGCAGCAAGGGCACGCAATAAAGATCTATTCCCGAGCCCTTCTTCGCGTCTTCGCGCCAGAAAGGCTCGGAGATCTCTGGGCTCCAAGGCCGTTATGTCTGAAAATTGCACCAGTCGGCCCTGGTAATCCGTAAGAAAAGCAAAAAAAACACAGATTTCGTGGCGATATGCGACCTGAGTATGTTTTGAAACACGATATTGAGAATCGAGTTGACGCAGCCAGTCCTCCGCCGCTTCAGCAAGTGTGGATTCCGCGCGAAAGGCAATTTGCGCAAGGTTAGACATTTAAAATCTATAGGGCCTCGTAGTTGGACGCAGACGCCCCAATGAGAGACGCTCAGCCAAAACTAACGCCAACTCCCTAACGAAACCCTGCCATAGATAAGTATAATTCCCGCAGAGTCTTAAATACCTGCGGAAATTTCTTGAATTGCTTGCGCGAGCAATTCTTCCATGGTGCGGCGAATTTGATGATCGGACTGGTCAATGCCCTTTGCGGCAAAATCTTGTTTAACTCTCAAAAAGACCCGTTCAGAGGCATCTGCATTCACCTCAGCCGCCACAAGCCCGTCAGCATAAGCCCGCGCCTCCGCTTCGGACTTTCCAAGTTTTTCTGCAGCCCAAAGACCAAGTAGTTTATTCCGACGCGCCTCGGCGCGGAACTGACGCTCCTCGTCATGGGCGAAGCGTTTCTCAAACGATTCTTCGCGTTGGTCGAAAGTGCTCATGCGCATCCTCAGAAGGGTTTGTTCATAAAAACCGCGATTGTAGGCCATTCTGCCCTGACGCTTGGGGCCAATGACAGCCCCAGCGCACCCGCGAAGCAAGGGTATAGGCGTATTCGCCGGCAAAGCCAATGCTTTCAACACAGGGTTCTAGCAGTGCACTTTCCACTTTCCTGAGCACTATCGCCAGGCTTATCCAGAGGAAAAGTAGCGCAAAGCTTGTTTCCTGGTCCCAAAGCGGGTAAATCGAGTGCGATCTGCGGCCGGCTATGAAAATCTCTCGCCGCTCCTTGAGGGTGCCTCGCCCTTAACGAGGGTCTTTGTGACCAAATCGAAAGGAGCCAAGGCCGATCGCTATGGATTTCCTCAAGCCCCGGTTAACGCCCATGAATCGCCGTCGTCGCATTTACGAAGGCAAAGCCAAGGTTCTCTATGAAGGACCCGAGCCCGGCACCTTAATCCAACACTTTAAGGATGACGCCACAGCCTTCAACGCCAAAAAACATGAAGTGATTGACGGCAAAGGCGTGCTCAACAACCGCATTTCCGAATATGTATTTCAAAATCTCAACAGCATTGGGGTTCCAACACATTTCATCCGTCGTCTGAATATGCGCGAGCAGCTCATCCGCGAGGTTGAGATTATTCCTTTGGAAGTTGTTGTTCGCAATGTCGCCGCAGGCTCACTGGCCAAGCGATTAGGTCTTGAAGAAGGCACGCAACTACCCCGATCAATTATCGAGTTTTACTATAAAAATGACGCGCTCGATGACCCAATGGTCTCCGAGGAGCATATCACCGCCTTTGGCTGGTCAACCCCACAAGAGATTGATGACATCATGGCGCTGGCGATTCGCGTCAATGATTTCTTGTCAGGTCTTTTTCTGGGGGTCGGCATCCGTTTGATCGACTTTAAAATGGAATGCGGCAGGCTATGGGAAAGTGATATGATGCGCATTGTTGTCGCTGATGAAATTTCTCCTGACAGCTGCAGGCTTTGGGACATAAAGTCCAATGACAAACTCGATAAGGATCGTTTTCGCCGCGACATGGGTGGACTTGTTGAAGCCTACTCCGAGGTAGCCCGTAGACTAGGCATCATGCAAGAGGGCGAGCCCGCTAACGTCGGCGCTCCGAAGCTGGTGAAGTAATTGTAAGGCCTATCATAACCTTAAATAACGCCGTCCAACTGCGGGGCATAATCATTTTATTTTGGAAACGTCGATGAAAGCTCGCGTAATCGTCACATTAAAAAATGGCGTTCTTGATCCTCAAGGCAAGGCTATCGAAGGGGCCCTTACCTCTCTTGGCGTTTCAGGCATCACCAGCGTGCGTCAAGGAAAAGTGTTTGATATCGAAATCTCAGCCGAAGACTCATCTCAGGCTAAGCAGAATTTAAAAACCGCTTGTGAAAAACTTCTCGCAAATACAGTTATTGAGAATTATTCAATCGAGATTTAAGCTAGCCTCTATGAAATCCGCCGTCATTCTTTTTCCTGGATCTAATCGCGAAGGCGACATGATACGCGCGCTGCGACAGGCCACGCATCAGCAGCCAGCCATAGTGTGGCACGCAGACCACGAGCTTCCAAAGAGAACAGATTTGGTTGTGCTGCCTGGCGGCTTTTCCTACGGAGACTATCTACGCTGTGGCGCAATCGCTGGACGCGCGTCGATTATGGAGGCTGTGCGCGCTCATGCAGAACGCGGAGGTCTAGTTCTGGGCGTGTGCAATGGCTTTCAAATACTTTGCGAAAGCGGGATTTTACCAGGGGTTCTAATGCGCAATGCGCATTTACGGTTCATTTGTCGAATGCAACATCTGAGCGTAGAACAAATTAATAGCCCTTTCACGAATAAATACGCAGCCAGACAAATTATTAAAGTCTGTATTGCCCATGGAGAAGGTAATTACGAAGCGGATCAGACCACCATCGATCGGCTAGAGGGCGATGGCCGCGTGGCATTTCGTTATTGCAATGCAGAAGGTGTCATTGGCGGTAGCGCAAATCCCAATGGATCTCGCAATGAAATTGCAGGCATATTTTCCGAAAAGAGAAATGTCCTTGGACTTATGCCTCACCCAGAGAATCTGATCGACCCGTTAGTTGGCGGGATTGATGGCCGAGGACTTTTTGACAGCCTTGCCTCTGCAGCCTGATCCTATTTAGACCGCGCAATCTTAGCAACACGCCAAAGCACCCGCTCTGCTTCCATTTGCGCTACCGCTGCATGAGCACGCGCCTGTGTCTGAGCGCTTCTTAGCGGCTCTCTCAATTGATTAAGCCGCATGGCTGTCCAGGCTTTAAGCTGGGCTTCTAGCAAGCTACGGTGCATAAAACCAAAACCCGCTCGCATCATAATGCTTATGCCAGGCTCAAGCCTTCCACCTTCGCGCTCCATAGAAATTCGCGCTTTATGAAGCGCAATGAGATATCTCAAAGCGCCAAATATTAATGCTGAAGGATCGCCACCATGCGCAAAATACGCCTCTAGTTGTAAGCCTGTCTCGCCAGTAAAAGCCGCAGCCACAATGCGATCTGAGGCAATACTCGCAGCATGCGCTATGATTGCTTCAATATCCGTAGCTTCCACATGAGATCGTCCATGCATATAAAGCACAAGTTTTGCGAGTTCCGACCTGCTCATCAAACGATCTTCGCCTAGAGCGTTAAGCAATAAGCCGCGGGCCTCAGGCGTCGCTGTCAGACGAGCCTCACGCAAGGTCCGATCAATCAGTCCATTTAAATCTTGCGCTGTATCTTCCTGACATTCAATCGCTGCACCACCTTTTGCGCCTTCAATCAACTTGCGCATAGGAGCGTCTTTTTTCAAAACAGCAGCTGTGAGCACGATCGCGCAAGCATCAGGTGGAGCCGCAATCAAAGAATTAATCGCTGGAAGAATTGATTTCGTACCGGTCTCAATCAAAATTGCTCGCCGTCCACCAAACAGCGGGGTTGTATTGGCCTCATCCAGTAGCAGCAATGGATCTGCGGCAATGGCCTCGCCCGATATTTGAACGAATTGAAATGGATCGCGTCGGTCATCTATGCGTTTATTAATTATGCTCAACGCGCGCTCTCGTACCATACCCGCATCAGGGCCGTAAATAAGAAAAAGAAAAATATCCTCAGGGATTGCTGAGAGAAATCTCTCAGCCTCTCTTGTTCTAATTGCGACCACGAGTATACGCCCTATCGACGCGCCACCAAATCCATGGCGATGCGTGTGCGAATATTTTCTGCTATAACTTTTGCATCACGAATTGCTGCGTCGCGCGAAGCACGCACATTGGCAAAGCGAGCAGTAAAACGATCATAGCTAGCAATTGACTCAGTTGATCCTTTAGAAATCTCAACCTTATCCGGCAAGGAAATAAGAGTATATTGCGCAATCACAACAACGGTAGCCGAACTCGAAAAAGCTGTTTGGGCATTGTAAATAGGCGTCTGCACACGTTCCGATAATGTTACCTTCAACCTATAGCGAGGCGTTGGCGTAGATCCCGTACCGTTCAGCGCATAGATTAATTCATTGCGCACATAATGACCCGTACGATCATTAATTTCATCAACTTCAATCGCTTGTAGTTCAGTCGCTGTAGAAACACCGTTCAAATTTGGCCCATACATAGGCTCAATACATCCCGTCAGCGCAAATAGACTTAAGGTGATGTAAGTGCGCAAAAAACACTTCTTTAAGGCTTGATCAAACAACAACATTGACGATCCTTTTAGGGACGAGAATGAATTTTTTGATAGGCTTGCCATCCATCGCGCGCATAACAGAATCATGCGCCAAAGACTCTTTGCGAATAGTTTCTTCGTCTGCATCATACGGAACTTCAATCTCTGCGCGCTTCTTGCCATTAACCTGAACTGGTAAAATTATCATAGCCTGGGCCACAAGCCCTGGATCAGCTATAGGCCAGGCAGCTTGTGCTACAAGACCCTTATGACCCAGATCAGACCAACATTCTTCAGCCAAATGCGGAACCATTGGGGCGATTAACCGCACCAATACGTCAGCAGCTTCACGAAAGGCGAAGGCTTGATCTGCGCCAACGCCACCCTCTTCCACCTTATCTAAGGATTCGGTTAATTCATTAACAAACTCACGGATGCGGGCAATGGCGCTATTAAAGCGCAGCCTCTCAATATTTTCCGTTACTGAGGCAATCGCGCGATGCGTCGCCTGGCGTAGAGCCAAAGCTTCGGCACTTATTTGCCCTGGCGCAGGAGTTCCAGCCTTCGCCGCAACGCAGCCCAATTCACCCGTCACGCGCCATAGCCTTTGAATGAAGCGCCAAGCGCCTTGAGCCCCTTCATCCGACCAGATGACATCGCGATCTGGAGGGCTATCGGAGAGCACAAAAAGTCGCGCCGTATCTGCGCCATAACTGGCAACGATTTCGTCAGGGTCTACTGTATTCTTTTTGGATTTCGACATTTTTTCTATGGGGCCGATTTCGACCTCCGCGCCACCCTCGATGAGATAGGCTTTGCGCGCACCTTCTATTGTTTCTAACCGAACAGTCGAAGGAGAGAGCCAGCTGCCGCGCGTATCCCTATAGGTTTCATGCACGACCATACCCTGAGTGAACAAACCTGAAAAAGGCTCATCGGCCATATTATACCCGCTATCGCGCATGGCTCGGGCAAAAAAACGGGAGTAAAGAAGATGCAAAATTGCATGCTCAATCCCTCCAATATACTGGTCGACAGGCAGCCAACGATTGAGAGAGGCCGCCGCTGCAGGAAGCTGGTTGTTGTGAGGATCAGCAAAGCGGGCGTAGTACCAAGACGAGTCAACAAAGGTATCCATCGTGTCTGTCTCGCGTCGAGCAGGTCCACCACAAGAGGGACAAGGCACATGTTTCCATGTCGGATGACGATCCAAAGGATTACCCGGCTGATCAAAAGTGACGTCCTCAGGCAGTCGCACTGGTAAATCCTGCTCAGGCACAGGAACAGCGCCGCACGTATCACAATGAATGATGGGTATAGGACAACCCCAGTAGCGCTGTCGCGATACACCCCAATCTCGTAGTTTATAGTTAACTTTTCTTGAACCCTGCGGCGCGTTAAAGAGCTCAGTCGTTTCTAACTTATTTTCTATAGTTGCTTTTGCTTGTGGAACCGTTAGTCCATCTAGAAACTGAGAATTTACCAGCTTGCCCTCGCCTTCATAGGGCTCAAGATCAATTTTTAACTCTGATGGCGCGACGCCATCTGGACAAACGACCAGCGTCGCCCCCAGAGAATATTTTTTTGCGAAATCAAAATCTCTCTGGTCATGCGCAGGACAGCCAAAAATCGCACCGGAACCATAATCCATCAAGATAAAATTAGCGATGAATACTGGCAATGTCCAACTTGCATCAAAAGGATGCGTAACACGCAGCCCTGTATCCATCCCAAGCTTTTCTGCAGTTTCAATCACCTCCGCCGAGGTTCCCCCACGACGACATTCATCACAAAATTCAGCAATATCGCTTCGCCGCTCCGCCAGCTTTTTTGAAATAGGATGATCCGCCGCTAGTGCAATAAATTTTGCGCCAAACAACGTATCTGCTCGAGTTGTAAAGACTTCAACTTCATCGATGCCGTCAAATAGCTCACTTAAAGCAAATCGAACAAGCATGCCTTCAGAGCGACCGATCCAGTTACGCTGCATGAGCCTAACCTTTTCAGGCCAACGCTCAAGCTTATCTAATGCTGATAGTAGTTCTTCAGAGTAAAGCGTTATTTTTAGAAACCACTGGATAAGTTCGCGTTGTTCAACTAATGCGCCCGAACGCCATCCACGACCATCGATGACTTGTTCATTGGCGAGCACTGTATGATCAACAGGATCCCAATTGACTTTCGACTTTTTACGATCAATCAATCCAGATTTAAGAAAATCTAAAAATAACTTTTGCTGATGCTGATAATAGGCCGGATCGCACGTGGCGATCTCACGCGTCCAATCTAAAGAAAGACCAAGACGTTTTAGCTGCGCGCGCATAGCGGCAATGTTCGCGTAAGTCCATTCAGCGGGATGCGCGCCTGTCTGCGCGGCTGCGTTTTCTGCTGGTAGCCCAAAAGCATCCCATCCCATTGGATGCAAAACATCATAGCCCCGAGCACGCATGAAGCGCGCTATAACGTCCCCCATTGAGTAGTTACGGACATGGCCCATGTGGAGCCGACCCGAAGGATATGGAAACATCTCCAGGACATAATATTTAGGCGCAGTTTCCAGCTCCCCAGCCTTAAAAACTTGATTTTCTTCCCAGATCTTCTGCCAGCGCTGCTCGCACTCAGCAAAATTATAACGGTCAGGTCTCATAGGGGCATAAATCCAATTAGATAGGGAGCCTAACCGTTAATGCCGATCAGCAGGCAAGATGTCAAAGCCAAGTTTGCAACCTCACAAGAGATTGCCGGAAAGCTAAATGCGCGGTAACCAAACACATGACCATTACTGACCGCCTGAATGCGACTAAAGCTGCGCTTGCCTTAGCGGCGACTGACAGTAAACGCGACCTAAAAGATATCACGCTGATCTGCGTAACAAAGACTTTTTCTACCCATGAGATTGAGCCCCTTCTTGAAGCCGGACACCGTGTCTTTGGCGAAAATCGCGTTCAAGAAGCGTCAGGGAAATGGCCAAGTCTACGCGCATCCTACCCAAATTTAGAACTTCATCTTATTGGCCCACTACAGTCTAATAAAACGCGCGAAGCCATAGAGACCTTCGATACCATACAGAGTCTAGATCGTGAAAAACTTGCCTATGCAATAGCTGAAGAAATATCTCGTAGTAAAAAACATCCAAAACTCTTCGTCCAAATTAATACCGGGGCAGAGCCACAAAAAGCGGGGACCCTCCCGCAAGAGGCGGATAAGTTTATCAAGATTTGCCGAGAGACCTATAACTTAAAGCTAGAAGGTCTAATGTGCGTACCGCCGGTCAATGAACAGGCAGCGCCCCACTTTGCTTTGTTAAGAGAGATTGCATGTCGCAATAATTTAACCCAATTATCAATGGGTATGAGCTCTGATTTTGAAATCGCAATACAATTAGGTGCAACATTTGTTCGCGTTGGATCAAAAATTATGGGTCAACGTGATTATGTAACATAAACGCAGACTTGATGCGAAAGTCTGGGCAAAAGTTTACGCATGTCTTCATGCCTAAGGGCTACACATCCCGCCGTAGGATCTAGATTGCTGGTTGCAAGATGAAAAAATATGGCACTCCCACGAGAGCGTGTTACGGGCCGTATATTGTAATCCATTACCCCAACAACATCGTATAGATTATCTACTCGCCACATTTCCTCATGATTTAACCGTGTTGGAAGCTTTAATGCATGATTATAAAGAAAGCTATGTTGATCATCGCACCATGCATCCTGAGGACGCGTCAGACGCCACGGCGTATTAAGAAGACAGGCGCGACGAAGATAAAAATAAAGTAGACGAAAGCGTCCTGCTGGCGTCGCGCCATCTCCCTCACGCTTATCATGGGTGACGCCACTGCGCCCTAAAGCGCAGGGAAAAATGGCATGCCCGGCAATCAATCGGCCCTCATGCGGCAATCCGCCTGGAAGTCGGGTCACATACAGTTTAGTCAGCAGCATAGTTGCTTATAAATTCAGTATGGGAGAGAATATCGAAACCATCATGAAACTTTGGCTTTGACCAATATATTAGAAGGCAGCTCTCGATATAGCGCATGAATAACCCCGCTTATATGGCGATTATCGCTAATAACACCTTAACAAAACGATTAGTCGAGCAGAGCAATGCATTTGAACCCATAGTTTTACGACCGACAACATCAATCCAAACGCTTTTAGCGTGCGAGGACGTATTACCAGATATAATACTGCTTGATGTCGATGCTTGCGACAACAATCTGTTGTTAGAAATCGGGAGACTCCAGGCCATCGGGTATGCCGGCCCGATCATCCTGATCTGTTCTGAAAAAATTTGCTATCCCCCTCCTATCCTTCAAATTAGGCGGCCATTCCGACTAAAAGAACTCAGCGAACTTTTAGAAAACTACCCATCGAAAGTCTCGCCGTCTCTAAACAGGACTCAACGGATACCCCAAGAACTTACAGAAAAAGAAGCTGCAATCTTTAATCGACTCCTCCAGTTCGCAGGCCGTGGCGTCGAAAAATCAGCATTACTTCAAGAAATCTGGGGGTATGGTCCTGAAATATCTACACGCACGCTAGAAACGCATATTCATCGTTTGCGTCGCAAAATTGACATGGATCCAACCCATGAGTGGTCTTTATTAACAAGTGACGAAGGCTACAAGCTTGTAAAAAACGTTAAAGATTTTCCGCCAAAATAACCTTAAAGATCAGGATTAAATTTATTAAATTTAAAAATCAAGGCGCTAGCTATATGAAAAATACTCTTGAGAGTCCTGATAGGAAAACCATCTTAATTAATCATGAACTCCGTAAAACCGTACTTGATGAGCTTCACGCACGGCCATTTCTGCCAGTATCAACGCCGAGAAGAATTTATCATTATGCTTTTACGACAACACATGATGAAGCAATCAGAGATCGGATTAATTTAGAAGAATTCGCAAGAGAAAAACACATACTTCATCCATCCATCAATGCAAAATTTCATTATTTTACTTTAAATGACTGGAGACTGCGTTGGGAGCAGCACACTGAATTTACAACCTATACTTGGTCGACCGGATTGAGTGCTGAGATCCCATTTAAGCATGACGACCCAATTAGAACTGGCGAAATATATTTTCAACCTCCAGGAAAGTTGATTACAGCAACACAAATCGCCGTAATAGATCAGACTCAGACCATCGATAAGCTTGCTAATTTTTTCCATTCACAAAGTCTTTGTGTCATTGATGTAAACAAAGGAAATGCAGAAATAATGGGCGATTTCTATGCAGGAAATGACGCCTATACAAAATTTATCCTTCGAATAAGAGACGCGACGCCATTAGAAGCTGGCCGCCTCGTTCAGCGTATCCTCGAAATTGAAACTTATCGCACCATGGCGCTGCTTGCTTTGCCCCTGGCACGTGACGTTTCTCCACAATTACGCCAAATGGAAAAAGAACTCACAGATATAACCCATTCGCTCTCAGCAGCCCAAAGCTCCCTCACAAGTCAAGATTTGCTAAAACGGTTGTCCGATCTTCTGGTGTCAAGCGAAGCCGTGGCAACTCGGACAGCCTTCAGATTTGGCGCAAGTAGAGCTTATCATGCTCTCGTTAACAATCGACTTGATTTATTGGAGGAAACAAAAACGAACCAATATCCCACTCTCTCAAACTTTTTAAGCACGCGCCTTAATCCAGCGATAGAAACATGTAACGCTATTGAAAAGCGACAGCATCGTCTTTCGACAGATGTAGAACGCGCAACAAATCTGATGCGCACGGGCATTACCCTCGAAATGGAAAGACAAAATAGTAAGTTACTTGATGATATGAACCGCCGAACACGATTACAAATGCGGCTAAACGCCATGGTTCAGGGAATTTCTGTAGCAGCGCTTGCCTATTATTTGACCGGCCTTTTTTCCTACATTGCGCAAGGTCTAAAAGACACTAAGCTGTTGCCTCAATCCATGAGCGCAGAAACAGCTTCAGCATTAGGCCTTCCCATAGCAGTAATAATTTCTTGGGCTTTCATGGCTCGAGTGAGATATCTTTCTCGGCGCGCTGCTGAAGAGGAGAATATTGAATAGACTCTATTCGATATCTAACGGCGACACCCCTTTTATTTCTCCATTTTCTCCTAAAGTTATCTTTTCAATTCGCGACTCCGCATCAGATAAGAGCTTCTCACATCTATCTTGCAAGAACTTCCCTCTTGCATAAAGCTCAACAGAATCGTCCAAAGATATAGAACCTTTTTCAAGAGCAGAAACAATTTGTTCAAGCTCCTGCATTGCAACCTCAAATGAAAGTTCAGCTGGATTATCGGACATAGCTGTCTTATCTACTGCCATGATTTATCTCCAATTTCCTATTGCGCTTATTAATTATCAACTAATCATGATCTTCAGGTTCGGCATGACCAACAATATGCAATATTTCTGGAAATCTATCTCTCATCCGCCTTTCAATATCATCAAGGGCATGATGAACCTCGCTTACAGGCAGCAAAGGTTTTACAGCGCAATGATAATTCACAATCCAGCCCCCCAATGTCTCTCGAACGCGCACATCATGAACATCAAATATTTGTTGAGTAATCTTACTATACGTCTCCAAGGCCTGCACAATTGCATTACGAATAGTTGGGGTCATATCAACGCCCATTAAAACATGAGGCGAAAAAGGCTCAATATGCGTCTCAATTTCAACATCTGCCCCAAACTCATCCCGAATAGCCTTTTCAAAATCTGTCGCTATCGCATGGGCACGTCCGATTGGCATAGCGCCTTCTAATTCAATATCTACGCCAATTGATAACCGATCATTCACCTGCTGTGCGATTATATTATGAACTGAAAGATGACGACGCGCAGAAACGAGCATTGTACGCTCGATTACTGTTTCGTCGTCGAGCGCTACAGGCTCCACAACCACTGTCAGCTGCGCGCGCGGCTCTACTGAAGCTAGTGCTGCAGTTACTGACTCCTTAATTTGGGCCGCCTGCTCCATTCTTAAGCTCCGCGCTACGCTGACAATAATTTCTCCAATAATGTCTGCTCCAACGCTACGTAATCTTAATTGCTGAATTGCGATTACTCCTGGAACCTGCAGTACGCTTTTTTCAATCTGCGGCGCTAAGTCATGTGGAGCCGCATCTAATAAAGTATTAATCGTTCGCCTTCCAAGCCGGTAACCAGCAACCGCGATAAACCCCGCCACGGCCACTGAAGCGAGTTCATCGCCTCGTTCAAAGCCATAATGCGTCGCAATGATCCCAATCAGGACGAGAGTTGAGGAAATCAAATCACTGGCAAAGTGTATAGCGTCAGCCTCTAATGCCTCGCTATATTCTTCTTTCGCGATGAGTCCAAGCTGCCTGGAGCGCAAAAAATCAATAAGGATTGATAGGGTCAAAATGCCATATACAGGCCAGCCTGCGTCTATTTTGACGGTCGTCTCGCTTAACCGACGAAGTGCTTCTCCGATGACGAGAAGCGCGAGGCCAAAAAGAAAGCCTGTTTCGACGAGGGCTGCCAGCGCCTCAACTTTCCCATGCCCATAGTGATGCTCTGCATCTGCAGGCTTTTCTGCCTCTCTAATTGCGAAATAGGTCAGAACTGTTGCACCAGTATCAACAAAGGCGTGCCCAGCCTCTGAAAGTAGTGCTAAAGAACCCGACCAAAGACCCACAGCCAATTTAGTAGCCGCGAGCAAAGCGCTAGCGGCGATTGAGGCGCGAGCAGCTATAATCTTTCGACTCTGCATAGATCTAAAGGAGGCTCATTTGAAAAAATGAAACGGAAGCAGCCCGGCCGAACTGCTCCAGATGACCTATCAAGGAGACAGGCAGAAATCAATTTAACTTGATATTTATATAAATCATCGGGAATCTCTAGGTCACTTGAAAGGTAGGAGCTAAAATGCGCTTTCTTCACACAATGATCCGTGTCAGCAACCTTACTGACACACTCCATTTCTTTTGTGACTTACTTGGTTTTCAGGAAATCAACCGAACAGAAAACGACACTGGTCGTTATACTCTGGTCTATTTAGCCGCTCCTCAGGATGTTGATAAAGCATATCAATACGCCTCGCCCTTGATCGAACTCACTTACAACTGGGACGAACATAGCTATGTCGGCGGACGAAATTTTGGTCATATCGCTTTTTCAGTCGATAATATCTATGATATTTGCGATCGCCTGAAGAAGGCTGGCGTCATTATTAACCGCCCACCCCGTGATGGTTATATGGCATTCGTCCGCACTCCAGATGGCATTTCTATAGAGCTTCTTCAAAAAGAAGCCCCACTTAAGCCCCAAGAGCCGTGGATTTCAGCGGATAATATCGGTCAGTGGTGAAAAGATGTGCTGCAGTGCAATAGCGGCTAATCAGCTTATCGCCAGCGCCCCTCCTTCTACGGCAATATTAGAGACAAACGCTTGAAACAAGCCTAATCCGCACCTCATACTGAGAGATAAAAAAGCGCCAAAAAAAGCTTTTAGTAACTGAGACGGATCCCAACATAATAATCCCAGCCAAGCGGATCATCCTGTAAAAGAAGGCGCTTACATTAAAGCGTCATCATATAATGATATTTGGGCAATATGCCTTATGTGCGGCGCGTCACGAATTAAACTTGCAGTGGTATGATTTTAAATGCAACATGATAGGTGAGATATTCAATGTATCTTCTTATGCACGCGGAAAACGGAGACAATCATGCTTATCGCAGATTTAATCCATTCCTGCTCAAATGAAAATGTTGCGCAAGCAGCACTTATTTCTATTGGCGGCAAGCTTGCAGAGCAAATTGTCACATATGCAAAACAGCATAATCTTACTGTTGGTGTCCTTGTTTCTAGTATTGTTAGAAATTTTAACCTACGATCCGACGATGCAGCAAAGATTGCGTTACAAGATCAAATTTTAGGCGACGACCAGCCGCTCCTTGGTGGCCTCAGAGCTCTGCTTGAAGTCGCGATGGAAAATGATTGCATCATCTTAAACAAGGATATGGACTTGTCGCTGGTTAAAGCCCAATGCAGCTGGGGGCAATCCGCTCAGATACATTAAAGCCAATTGAGCGCCTCAGCCAATGGTCAATTTTATCAGAAACTTTTTTATTCTAGATTTCTATAATATAGACTTAAACTATTCATTGTTCCAAATCGAAATAAAGATCATTGATAATCGACCAACAAACAATCACCGCACTCCTGGAAACTTATGGCTATTGGGTCATATTTTTTATGATTGCGCTTGAAAGCGCGGGCCTCCCTTTACCAGGAGAAACAGTCCTGATAGGCGCCGCTATCTATGCCCGCATGAATGAGGTAATTGATTTAAAATTTATTGTTTTTGCGGCAGCTAGTGGAGCAGTCATCGGCGATAATTTAGGATATTTTATTGGATATAAATTTGGTTATTTAGCTCTGCGCCGCTATGGGCCAAGGCTCGGTCTTACGATCCAAAAACAACGCCTCATTCAATATCTTTTTTATAGATGGGGAGGGCTCGTAGTCTTATTTGGACGATTTATAACCCTACTCCGCGTCTTCGCCGCAGTCATGGCTGGGGCTAGTCATGTGCCCTTTTTGCGCTTCTTTATCTACAATTCTTTAGGCGGCATCCTATGGGCGACATGCTTTGGTTATGGAGCCTATACCCTAACAGAAAATTTTGAAAAGGTTCAAACGCCAACTGCTAAGATTATTTTTGTTCTTTTGCTGATTGGTCTCTTTTTCATTTGGCGTTTTTATAAAAAAAATGCTCAGATTTTGAATGAAGAAGCTGACGCGCTTTTTGGCGAAGAGTCTTTGACCTAATTAAATTTCACGCCCTCCCGAGCAATGGCTAACGCATTACGTAATTCTCTCGCTAAATCCGCTTTTTGGTCTGGACCAAGAAAAGAGCCAATTTCAATGCGCTCTCCCTTACAGGCCAGCGCCACGCTCTGCATCCCGTATTCTTCGTCGTTTTGTTGCTCTAGGCGAACCCAAAAAGGATTAAATCGCCATTCTCGCCTCTGTCCGCGGACGTTTATCTTTGTAAAAACAAGCTCTAACATAGTAAGATCGAGTGTTTCAAAGATTCGCGCCGAGCGATAATTCAATCGGAAAGCGATATACAGCGCTAACGCATCGATTCCCATAAAACCAACCACTGGCCAAGCGCCAATAATAAAAAATGGCACAGCGTAAATGAGTTGGAGGCAAAGGAAAGCGGTGATAAAAATCATAAAAGAACGCGGCGGCATAGATCTATGCGGCGATAAGCGTGCGGCATAAATCTTTCTTGCATAAGCATCGGGCATGGCTCAGCCTCACAACACTTTTACTCTACTGAGTAAAGCTAGCTTAGTAAAATGAAAAAAATAAGCCCAAAATTAACTCGCGCAATACAAAAATCTAGCGCGAAAAAGGTTCAAAGACCAACCCCCGCCCAGCGACGTCGGGTTGAGGAAATTTTTACCAGATTCTCTAAAGCGTCACCAAATCCCAAAGGTGAGCTATATTACAAAAATCCCTTCACTTTGCTTGTTGCGGTCGTTCTATCCGCTCAGGCGACAGATGTCGGTGTGAACAAAGCTACACACAAGCTCTTTACCCTGGCAGATACACCCGAAAAAATGCTTGAGCTTGGCGAGCCCAGCCTTAGGGCCCTCATCCAAACAATTGGATTATTCAGAACGAAAGCCAAACATATCATAGGCCTGTGTCGGATATTACTTGATGAATTTAGCGGTCAAACACCACAAAGCCGAGAGGCGCTTATGTCGTTACCTGGCGTCGGACGAAAAACAGCCAATGTGGTTATGAATATCGCCTTTCATAAGCCTACGATTGCAGTTGACACACATATATTTCGGCTTTCAAATCGACTTCCGCTTGCGCAAGGTAAAACGCCACAAGAAGTTGAAGATGGTTTAATGGCCCTCATTCCAGAAAGATTTTTATTACATGCTCATCATTGGCTTATTCTGCACGGCCGCTATGTGTGCAAAGCACGCAACCCTGAATGCAGTCGCTGTATCATTTTCGATTTATGCAGCTCTGAAGAAAAAACAAGTAACTTAATATCTGCAGTCAAATGAGAAAATTATATATTTTTATAGGCCTCATCATCTCTTGTTCTTCTACTTTCTGTTATGCAGAAAGCAAGATTGATCTTAAAGGCTTTCATGGCAAGCTTCGCGCACAATTACACGAACTTGGCTATTTGTCTGAGTTAAATGATAAATATCAGCTAAGGTTAACGGAAGTCACAATTGATCCACAAGGCTACATGAAAGATCATCATCACTCAGGGCCCGGTATTCGTTGCGTGATTTCAGGCGAATTAACTTATGTTATAAATAGCCAAAAAACTCTGTATAAAACTGGAGATTGCTTTACCGAACGTGGAGACATTACCCATACTTCGGCTAATGCAAAAAACAAGCCAGTTAAACTGCTTAATTTTGAATTGCTGCCTGGCTCAGTAAAAGATAATGAAAACTCGCTTCAGCCTGTGCGCTAACGCTATGCCTGAAGAAAATAATTATAATGATTGCCCCACTCGGCCGGCCAAATCACAAATAAATTGCCAAGCGACACGCCCAGAACGCGCGCCACGGGTAATCGACCATTCTAGCGCCTCTGATCGAACAAGCTCTGGCGGAACGATAAGTTTGTAATGATCAACATAAGCAGAAACCATCAATAAATAATCATCTTGACTACAATTGTGGAAACCAACCCAAAGACCAAAGCGATCTGAAAGCGAGACCTTCTCATCAATCACCTCATTTGGATTAATTGCTGTAGCGCTCTCATTTTCCATAATATTTCGCGCGATTAGGTGACGTCGGTTTGTCGTGGCGTAAAAAATAACATTTTTCGGGCGCCCCTCTACACCGCCATCTAGCGTAGATTTAAGCGCTTTATAGGACGTCTCCGATCCTTCAAAAGAAAGATCGTCACAAAAGACAATAAATCGGAAGGGCTCATGGGATAATATTAATAATAGATCTGGCAGCGCATCAATATCTTCTCGATGAATCTCTATTAATTTTAGAGTGTCTATATCTGACAAAGCACCGTGAACTGCCTTTATCAAAGATGATTTGCCCATGCCTCTTGCGCCCCAAAGGAGGGCATTATTTGCTGAAAGCCCATGAGCAAAGCGTTGTGTATTATTAAATAAAATATCCTTTTGCTGTTTAATTCCCTTAAGGAGAACTAGTTCAACACGATTAACACTGAAAACGGGATGGAACCCCCCCGATGATCTTCGCCAGGTAAAGGCATCAGCAGATGAAAAATCAGGTTTTGGATCTAAAGGAGGCGCGAGCCTTTCCAAGGCTTCCGTGAGGCGTAAAAGATAAGCTGTGATATCTTTTTTTTTCATCTCTCAACTCACTCAGCCCTTTATTAATCTAACTAGATCTATACGCCAATGATTTTGTTGTCTATTTTGATTGTTCCATAAGCTTATTTTTTATTAGGAGGCGCTTTTGGAAGCTGACGCCATAATTAATAATCTAAAAATTATTATTTCTCCCCTCGAGCGAGCAAAAGCGGAACTTATTCTCACCCAAATCATTGAAAAAGATGAACAAACCAAACCAGCATTTTTTTACCTCTTCAATGAGAAGCCTAACATCCGTGAATTTTTATTAGGCGCATTCAGTGTTTCAAAACATATCTCACATCTTGCATTAAAGGACCCCCCTCGCCTTTTACGCACACTATCGATGGATCCTGAAAAGCAAATAAGCAGACTGATTGAAACTACCCAAAGTGAAAACTTAGAGGATGAAGCAAAGCTAATGCAAAAGCTTCGTCTTATAAAAGCAGAAGCTGCGATGATTATCGCACTGGCCGACCTAGCCAAGACGTGGGATACATTAAAAATAACTCATGTGCTAACACTAATTGCTCAAGCCGCCCTGTCCGCCGCTATAAAATTTACATTACGCGAGGCGGCAATAACAGGAAAAATTGAGCTATCAGATATAAGAAATCCAGAACGCTGCAGTGGATGGATTTTTCTTGGCATGGGTAAAATGGGGGCTTACGAATTAAATTACTCCTCAGATATTGACCTAATAGTCTTGTTTGATCGGCGACACGCTCGTCTCCTAGAGCCCGACGCAGACACGGAATTTTTTGTGAAAATGACTAAAAGAGTCGTAAAAATTATAAATGATCATACAGAAAGTGGTTATGTATTTCGCATTGATTTACGGCTTCGACCTGACCCAAGCGCGACACCTATAGCTTTACCCCTCGAAGCAGCGATGAATTATTATGAAAGCATGGGACAAAATTGGGAGCGGGCCGCATTTATTAAATCCAGGCCAGTAGCAGGAGATTTACAAGCTGGAGAAGCGTTTCTCAAGGAGCTTGCACCGTTTATCTGGCGAAAAAACTTCGATTTTGCAGCTATTGCTGATGTTCATTCTATCAAGCGACAGATTCATGCCCATAAAGGTCACGCCTCAATTAGAGTCAACGGCCATAACATCAAACTTGGCAGAGGGGGTATTAGAGAGATTGAATTTTTTGTTCAAACACAACAATTAATTCTTGGTGGCAGAAATCCAAAACTTAGAGGCAGAGAAACATTAAAGATGCTGGATCAATTAACGGAAAACGGTTGGATTGAAGAAAAGACCCGCAATGAACTGAGTGAAGCCTATCTATTTTTACGCGATGTTGAGCATCGCATACAAATGGTAGCCGATGAACAAACGCATTGCCTACCTGAGACTAATGAAGACGTTGCCAATATTGGCAAAATGATAGGCTGCAAAAGCTACGATGATTTTGCGCAAATCTTATTATATCATCTGAATATTGTTCAGTATTACTACTCACAGCTCTTTGAAAAAACTCCTGAATTAACAACAACGACAGGCAATCTTGTATTCACAGGAGACGAAGATGATCCCGAGACGTTAGTCTCGCTTAGGCGAATGGGCTATAATAACCCTCAGACAATCACCGCAATTATACGAAGCTGGCACTTTGGCCGATATCCTGCAACCCGCTCTACTGTTGCACGCGAACGCCTAACAGAACTCACCCCAGCCCTTCTTGAACAGATTGCGGGCGCAGAAAATGCTGATCAAGCTTTTATTGCATTTGATAATATGATTAAAGGTCTGCCGAGCGGCGTTCAACTCTTTTCTCTTCTTGCTGCCAATCCAAAACTACTTACGCTGCTATCAGCTATCCTTGGAGCATCGCCAAAATTAGCTGCAACGATTTCACATCGTCCGAGTATCTTTGGCGCGTTACTGGAGCCAGAATTCTATAGAAAAACATCAACTAATGCGGAACTTAGCGAGCAGCTTTTTTTGCAAATAAAAGAAGCGCGCTGTTATGAAGAAAAATTAGATCGCGCAAGAATATTTGGCCAAGAGCAAAAGTTTTTGATCGGCGTTCGTATCATCACTGGATCGATCTCCGTAGCAGAGGCAGGCTCAGCATATACAAGGCTAGCGGAGGTCATTTTACGTGAATTATTTCATCACGTCTTAGAGGAATTTTCACGCGAAAATGGTTATATTGAAAATGGAGAAGTTGTCGTCATTGCGATGGGAAAATTAGGCGGCTTTGAAATGACGGTTGCTTCAGATCTAGATCTGATCCTGGTCTATAGCGCCGATGCCACAGCGTCTTCGATTGGCTGCGAAAAAATACTATCCACGCCACATTATTATGCTCGACTGACACAACGCTTAATAACAGCTCTATCTGCTCAGACAACGGAAGGAATTTTATATGAAACGGATTTCCGCCTTAGACCTTCTGGAAACAAGGGCCCTATTGCTATTAGCTACGAAAGATTCATTGACTATCAGGCAAATGAGGCCTGGACGTGGGAGCATATGGCGTTAACGCGGGCACGAGTGATCGCTGGTTCTAAACATTTTAACGGGTCTGTAGAGAAAGCTATTCGAGAAATTCTAATTCGCCCTAGGAATCCCTTACAATTAAAAAATGATATTTTATCTATGCGACAGCGCTTAGCTTCTGAAAAAAAGAAAAATAATTCATGGGAGCTAAAACAAACAGCAGGAGGCATTATTGATATTGAATTTATAACTCAGTACCTCCTACTTCTTAACGGTGCCGATTATCATAATATTTTCTCAACAACTATCTCTACCGCCTTGTCAAATCTATCAAATAATCACCTGATAGCGCCAAGCGTTGCAGAAAATTTAATTAGCGCCTTTAATCTTTATCAAGGCCTAACTCAGATTATCCGGCTGTCTATTGACAAAACTTTTGACCCAGAAACATCGAGCTTTGGCCTCTCTCAACTGTTGCTCACATTTAGTGGCTCCCCAGACCTATCGCATCTAGAAGCTTGTCTGATTGAAAAAGAACGCCAGATACGGGAAATATTCATTTCTTTGCTTGGAGAAGTGGCCGAATAGGATTTTGGTTTAACTTGCCAGTTGTCGAAAGACCATCCCTGGCATAGAAACGCCTAATTCAGAGAGTTTAAAATGCCCCGCCCGCGGCAATACCCAATGTTCAATCTAATTCTGCCCTCATCAGCTGGAGATTCCTGATGCCTGAGACTAAAAATTGTATAAAATTTTCTACTATTTTCTCCCTTGGCTTAGCAAGTATGGCGTTTCTTCTTACGACAAGCACCGCACCACTCCAAGCAAAGGCGTTAGCGAAGGTCAATGGCGTAGAAATCACTGACGAAGACTTAAAACTTGCTATCGATGACCTTGGCCCTGGAATTCCACGTCAACTCGAAGGAAAAGCTCGAGAGAGCTATGTCCTTGATTTTTTGATTGACGAGCAGCTAGTTGTGCAAAAGGCTCAAGCTGATAAATTGTCGGAATCGCCAGACTTTGCAAAAAAACTTGCCTATCTTCGCGATAAAGCGTTGATGGAAACGCTTCTCACCAATATTGCAAAATCAGCGGCAACCGAGTCAGCTATCAAGCTTGCCTATGATGAAGCAGCTAAAAACCAAAAGCCAGATACAGAATATCACGCTCATCACATTCTTCTGCCTACAGAAGAAGAAGCCAAAACTGCGCTCAAGCGCGTAAGGGGCGGTGAAGCATTTGATAAGGTAGCGGGAGAACTTTCAAAGGATCCTGGTGCAAAAGGCGGAGATTTGGGCTGGTTCACCAAAGATCGCATGGTCCCAGAATTTGGCGAAGTGGCCAGCAAACTGGAGGCGGGGCAGATTTCCGAACCAGTCAAGACTCAATTTGGCTGGCACATTATCAAATTGGATGAAAAACGGCCAAAAACCTTCCCGCCTCTCGATCAAGTAAAAGATCAAGTCGCCCGGTATGTTGTCCAAAAAGCACAAAGTGAATTAGTGGTAAAATTACGCGAGGGGGCAAAGATTGAACGGTTAGATCAGCCGCCTGAAGCCATGAAACCAGAAGATAAGAAAAAATAAATCTCATATGTGTCGACGTCTCAAAAGTGTCGACACATACTTGTAATATGAAATTTATACTCTTTCATAAATTATTGATTTTATGATTGACGAGATAAATACGATCAAGGCTAACTATAATGCCGCAAACCTCTACACCTTCGCCCCTTGCACCAAAAACAATGCCTTTAATCGCTCCTCTAGAGGGCGTCCGCTTTGCAACGGGCGCAGTTGGCATACGCTATGCGGATCGTCCGGATGTAATGCTCGCGTTACTGGATGAAGGTGCAACGGTTGCTGGCGTTTTTACAAAATCAAAATGCCCCTCAGCGCCAGTAGAATGGTGTCGAGCTAAATTAAAAAGCGGAAAAGCACGCGCGCTTCTTGTTAACTCTGGCAATGCTAACGCATTTACAGGAAAAGCCGGAGATCAAGCTGTAAAATTATCGGCACAACTTCTGGCCCAAGCAGCTGGCGTCAAAGAAAAACATATTTTTATTGCATCAACTGGCGTCATCGGAGAGCCCCTCGATGCCAACAAATTTCAAGGCAAACTTACTCCACTCATTGAACAAGCGAAGCCAGAATATTGGGAGCAAGCAGCTCGTGCCATAATGACGACTGATACTTTTCCAAAGCTCGCTACACGTAAAGCTGTCATCTCAGGGGTTGAAGTGACACTAAGTGGTTTTGCAAAAGGTGCTGGTATGATTGCACCAGATATGGCCACAATGCTTGCTTTTATTTTTACCGATGCATGGATTGACGCTAAAGTGCTTCAAATTTTACTGACAAATGCAACACAAGGAACATTTAATTCTATAACTGTTGATAGCGATACTTCAACCTCAGACAGTTTGTTATTTTTCGCAACAGGAGCCGCGCGAGCGCGTGGCTTAGAAAAAATAGATCGATCTCGTGACAACAATCTAGCAGATTTTAAGCGCGCCTTAAATGAACTCATGCTTGATCTCGCTCAACAGATTGTAAAAGATGGCGAAGGCGCGCGTAAATTTATCGAAATTCAGATAAACGGCGCAAGCACATCAAGATCAGCCAAAAAGGTTGCTCTATCGATTGCAAATTCTCCTTTAGTTAAAACGGCTATTGCTGGAGAAGACGCAAATTGGGGTCGAGTTGTGATGGCAGTGGGTAAAGCGGGAGAAAAAGCGGATAGAGATAGACTCTCTATTTGGTTTGGCGACATCCGCGTCGCACACAAAGGCCTCCGTGATCCTAATTATAATGAAGCCGAAGTCTCTCAACTCATGCAAAAAGATCTCATAATCATTAAAGTAGATCTAGGAATTGGTGAAGGCACGGCTAAAGTTTGGACATGTGATTTAACAAAGGAATATATTGCTATAAATGGTGACTACAGAAGTTGAAGATCAAAATACCGCGGCTAGAGCGGCTAGAATTGAACTTATCTAGAAAATTAAATTGTCAACAAAACGACCGATTATGAGTGATCCTTCCTCCAAATTTAATTTAATTTTTCAATTCATAAAAAAACATTCATGGTAATCGTGTTTCTAAGTTTATAACTTTAATGTATACAATAAGATAAGTGTCCATGAAAGTTCTTTATGTTGTCGCCGCTGCATTGATTGATCCTAATCAGCAGATTCTTATTACTCAACGACCTCCTGGAAAAAATCTAGCAGGATTGTGGGAGTTTCCGGGTGGAAAAATTGATGTAGGTGAAACACCTGAACAGGCGCTTATTCGAGAGCTAGAGGAAGAACTTTGCATTCTTACAAAGAAAGAGCATCTCTATCCAATTAGTTTTGCCAGCCATACTTATGAAAGTTTTCATTTATTCATGCCTCTATATGCATGCTGTGTTTGGAGTGGCCAGGCTCAATCGGCAGAACGGCAAAACCTTGCCTGGGTAAAGACACATCAACTAAAAAATTTTCAGATGCCCGAAGCAGATATACCCTTAATTGAACCACTAATAAAATGGATCAAGGAAATTAAGTAAGCGCCATCGGCTCAGTTTTCATCATCGCATATGTCTCTGGTATAGATAATATCCAAACCAATCCCTCTGGAGGAAAGCTTAATTTAGCTTCGCCATCTAACGCTTGCGCGACGAGTCTCTTGATTACCTTGTGGCCAAATCCCTCGCGTGGCGGCGCAACGACACAGGGCCCACCGCTCTCGCGCCACTCTATGTTCAATCGTCCATCTTCGAAAGCCCACTTGATCGCAATAGCGCCATCGTCGCGAGATAGACAGCCATGTGCAAGCGCATTCGTGGCCAATTCATGAAGAGCAAGTCCGATATTTTGAGCGGCCTCAGGTTTAAGCATCAAGGAGGGCCCATTAATCGTTGCGCGCTCAGTCAATTCAGATTTAGGAACATCTAAACAATACGCCATCTGGGCTTGGATCAGATCATGCATAGAAGCGCCACGCCAATCCTGGGAGATGAGGAGGTCGTGCGCCATCGATAAGGCTTGCAGACGTGCCCCAAATTTTTTTTGGAATTCTTCAAGCGATAAAGCGCCAACAGCTGTCTGACGCGCCATGGCCTGCACGACGGCTAATAGATTTTTAGATCGATGCACCAATTCGCGCAATAATACGCGTACATGATGCTCTCTCTGCTTTCGACCGGTAATGTCTCGAGCCGTACCTAAAATACGGATTGCTTTACCATATTCAAATATGGTTCGCCCTCGAATGGACACCCAGCGTTCAATACCATCCTCTTGACCAATAACCCGATATTCAATTTCATAATCGCCACTATTTGATGGATCTATAGCTGTTTGAACGGCTTCGCGAGAACGTCTTTGATCTTGAGGGTGGATCGCGCTACGGAACATATCTAAAGTCGCAGGCGTCGCCTCGCTCATACCCCATAATTTTCGTACGCGCCGATCAAGATGAACCTCTCCGGTAATCAGGTTCCAATCCCAAATGCCCGTTCTCCCTGCATCCAATGCTAGCTGCATTCTTTGTAAGGCATAGGCCGGGTCATTCATGATTTCATCGTCGACATTTGCTAAATTACCGTTCGTGTTAGCATCAGCCGCTTCAATTTTGCTCACTATTAAACCCTTATAAATCAATCAAATATCAACAAGCTCTCCTGCAAATGCAGCTTTTTCTTGAATAAAAGCAAAGCGCGCCTCGGGCTTATTTCCCATAAGTCGCTCAACACAGTCTGCCGTTTCCTCGCGTTCATCATTAACGACAAAGACTTTGAGCAAAGTGCGTTTTGTTGGATCCATGGTTGTTTCTTTTAATTGAGCAGCACTCATCTCGCCAAGGCCTTTGAAACGACTGGTTTCAATCTTACCTTTAGCTGTTAGCTCGTGACGGATAAGGTCTTCTTTATGCTCATTATCACGCGCATAAACAGTTTTTGCCCCTTGCGTCAGTTTATAAAGCGGCGGCTGAGCTAAATAGAGATGGCCTCTTTCGATTAGTTTAGGCATTTGTCTATAAAAAAATGTAATCAGCAAAGAAGCTATATGTGCGCCATCGACATCTGCGTCAGTCATAATAATGACCTTGTCGTACCGTAGCTCTTCTTCATGGTAATGCGCACCCAAGCCGCATCCCAGCGCCTGAGTTAAATCAGCAAGTTGCTGATTTGCCATTAGCTTATCCTTGGTTGCCGAAGCTACATTTAAAATTTTGCCGCGAAGGGGTAAAACAGCCTGCGTAACGCGATTACGCGCTTCTTTTGCAGATCCTCCAGCAGAGTCCCCTTCAACGATAAATAATTCAGAACCTTGCGCTGAGTTATTAGTACAATCAACAAGCTTTCCTGGCAGACGCAATTTACGAGTTGCTGATTTGCGCGCGACATCTTTTTCTGCTCGGCGCCGTAACCGCTCTTCTGCGCGCTCAATCGCAAAATCTAGTAGTTTATTTGCCTGAGAGGGAGCACTTGCCAGCCAGTGATCAAAAGCGTCACGTATTGCATTTTCTACTATCCTTGAAGCCTCATTACTCATAAGCCGACTTTTATTCTGGCCTTGAAATTCTGGTTCTCTCATAAAAACGGATATCATCGCCGCGGACTGTCCCATCAAGTCATCCGCAGAAACATCCTTTGCCCGCTTCGCTTGTCCAACACGATCAGCATGATCTCTTAGAGCTTTTATTAAAGCGAGACGTAAGCCAGCTTCATGAGTTCCGCCATCTGGCGTCGGCACAGTATTACAATAAGAAAGAACAAAACCATCCTCTTCAGCCAGCCAAGCAACCGCCCATTCCAAAGAACCATGGCCACCCTCACGGGAAATCTTGCCGACAAAAGGCTGGTCTGCGACCATTTCTTTGTCTTGCACTTCTCGAGCCAAATAATCTTTTAGTCCGCCAGGAAAACGCAAAATTGCTTCGGTTGGCGTATCCGCGCCGGATTCAACAAGCGCAGAATTACATCGCCAACGAATTTCTACCCCGCCAAAAAGATAGGCTTTTGAGCGCGACATTCTAAAAAGGCGCCCAGGTTTCCAATGCGCCTGCTCTCCAAAAATTTGAGCATCCGGCTTGAATCGCACACAGGTTCCACGACGGTTTGCTATCCGACCTCGCGATGTCAATTTTCCCAATGGTATGCCGCGAGAAAACTCCTGAACATAAAGTTGACCGCCGCTAGCAACCTCAACTTCAAGTTTTTCAGAGAGCGCATTTACGACAGAAACGCCAACACCATGCAAGCCACCAGAGGTTTGGTAAGCTCCCGAATCAAATTTTCCACCTGCATGTAAAGTTGTCATCACAACTTCTAATGCAGATTTTCCAGGAAACTTTGGATGAGGATCGACTGGTATCCCGCGACCATTGTCACTGACGCGCAACCATCCATCAGCCTCCAAAGTCACTTCAATAAAAGTAGCGTGTCCAGCGACGGCTTCGTCCATTGCATTATCAAGGACTTCTGCAAAAAGATGATGCATCGCCGCTTCATCAGTGCCGCCTATATACATGCCAGGACGCCTGCGCACTGGCTCAAGCCCCTCAAGCACTTCGATTGAAGCTGCAGAATATTCACCAACGCCGCTCTTGGCGCTTTGTCGCGAAGCTGACGTCTTTCGGGACGCTGCTCCAAAAAGATCAGATTTTGTAGCCATGCTGGAATATTAGCGATTCTTATAGGAAAGGGCGAGCGCAATCGCCCAATGATGACGTCACGGCCTGCTTGCGCTATGAGCAGGGGGTCTTATTATACGGAAAACAAATGAACCGCGCTACAATCGCTCTTCTAGCCTGCGTTGCTACCTTCTGCGCTTTGCCTAGCGTTGCCTCTGCAGCGCAACAAGTTCGATTAGCCC
>BJGJ01000011.1 GCA_014190435.1 Methylocystaceae bacterium
GTCACTACTCTTGACGAGATGGAAAGACGAGAAGAGATAGCTCGGATGCTATCTGGGGCTGCAATAACAGATGAAGCCCGCGCTGCTGCTGCTCAGCTTATAAAAAATTCCAAATGAGCTATTATTTCTAGCAGAGATTTTCAAGCACGAGCTTGCTAGCAAATGATGGCTCATAAATTATTATTATCGTCAATCATCAACTTGGTATATTGTGAGTTAGAAAGAGTATTGACGCGCGATTAGCGCAATTGTGCCGAGATTATGTTGAAAAGATCGCGCGTTTCGATATTTCTTGGTCTGGGGATGTTGCAAGCATTCAGGCTAGAGCTTTGGGTTATAATGTTTTGGCGCATTTTTTTTTACAGAGAACCGGGTGCGTATAGAGGCGTCTTAACTTTGGGTCCTCGCTGACTTGTCAAGAAAAATTGAAAATTCAATAATGAGTAATGTAACAGAGGCCCTTAGTAAGAATTAAATTTATTCAAATAATTAATTGTTTTTTTTCTGGTTTTGTCGACCGAAATCCGGAGAAGGGGTGTCCTGCCCTTGCTCAATAATCGATTGCCGAATAGTTCGGGTTCGTGAAAAGAATGCGCTTAAGCTATCACCATCTCCATGGCGAATCATCCGCTGCAAGGCGCTTAAATCTTCATTGAATCTACCTAGCATTTCGAGAACGGCTTCGCGATTATTTAGAAAAATATCACGCCACATAATTGGGTCAGACGCAGCGATACGAGTAAAGTCACGAAAACCTGAGGCAGAAAATTTAATGACTTCTGAGCGCGTTTGTTCTCCAAAATCATCAGCTGTTCCAACGATATTATATGCGATAAGGTGAGGTAAGTGACTTGTTAGTGCAAGAACTTTGTCATGATGCTCTGGGCTCATTGTTTCAACCCTTGCGCCGATACGCTCCCAGAACAAGGCAAGCTGCCGGATTTTTAAAGAATCGGCGTTTTTCTTTGGCGTTAAAATACACCAACGATTTTGAAAGAGCGTTGCAAAACCCGAGTCTGGTCCTGAAAATTCAGTTCCTGCAATTGGGTGTGCAGGAATAAAGTGAGCATGCGTCGGTAAATGTGGTGTTACTTGCTGGACAACAGCTGCTTTTACCGAGCCAACATCAGAAACGATGGAGCCGTTTTGAAGAAAGGGAGCGATTTCTTGTGCAATACGACCACAGACACCAACTGGCGTACAAATAATGATGAGGTCAGCACCTTCTACGGCGTTTCCTATGCTGCTAATTTTTGAATCTGCTAGGTTTAGTGCTTGAACGCGCTCCATGACGGAGGGTAGAGCGTCATAAATAGAGATTGTTCGCGTAACATTAAACTGCCGGGCTGCTCTTGCAATCGAAGAGCCAATCAGGCCGCATCCTATAAGCGCAAGCTTTTCAAATATGGGGGGCTGCGTGCTCAAGCTACTCATTTTTGAAACTATTTTTTCCTTTTTGCATAAATTCTTTTAATGCGGAGACGACCGCGTGATTGGCTTCTTGTCCGCCTACAGTCAGGCGAAGAAAATCAGGCATTCCATAGGTGCCGATCGCCCGAAGAATCAGTCCTTTTTTAGTGAGAAACTGATCGGCGTCGACTGCAGTTAGGCCGGGCGTAGACGGAAAACGGATGGCGATGAAATTGGCGACACTGGGTAATACTTCAAGGCCAAGCGCTGAAATTTCATTCGTTAACCAAGGCAACCATCGCGTATTATGCTCGATCGCTTTTTGAATATGTTCTGCATCAGCTAGAGCGGCGATGCCGGCAGCAGATGCGATACTGGAAATATTGAATGGCGGACGGATGCGATTGAGTGTTTCAATTATCGCGCTCGGGCCATAGCCCCATCCAAGACGTAGACCGGCAAGACCATAGATTTTAGAGAAAGTGCGGGTCATTACAACATTTGTATATTCATCAACAATATTTATGCCCGCGGAATAGTCTGTTCTTGTAACATATTCCGCATAAGCGGCATCTATTACGAGAATGGTCTGTTTTGGCAGGGAGGCGGCAAGGCGCCTAACCTCTTCTTCTGGCAAATAGGAGCCAGTTGGGTTATTTGGGTTAGCGAGAAAGACGAGTTTTGTTTTCTCGTTCACGCAGCTTAGTAGCGAGTCGACATCAGCTGAATAGTTTTTTTCTGGCGCTACAACAGGCCGACCGCCTGCGCTGAGGGTCACGATCTTGTATTCTAGAAAACCATATTGACTATAAACTCCCTCGTCTTGCGGGCCTATATAGGCAAGCGCAAGTAATTCGAGAACCTCATCCGAGCCTGCCCCGGCAATGATGCGCGCTGGATCTAAGTTAAACTGCGCGCCAATTGCTTCACGAAGGTTACGCGAGGAGCCTTCAGGATAAAGAGCGGATTCTTCAAGAATATCGCGAGCAGCTACAATGGCTCGAGGGGAGGGTCCTAATGGCGTTTCATTTGCGGATAACTTAAAGGCGCGCGTTGCGCCGGGTGCTGCGCTTTTTCCGGGGACATAGGCGTCGATCGATAAAACACCTGGACGCGGAATGGGTAGATTGCTCATCGCCTCATCTCCCTGGCGCAAAGACGCCACTTCGCGCATGCGATAATTCATAGCGCTCAGCATGGCTGCCGATTGAAGAAATAGAGGCGTTCGTCATGGCTTGTGCAAATCGTTTTGTTTCGATGTGGCCTGGAGCTGCGACCATCAGTGATAATCCTCCGGCATGCGGTGCGCTGGCGACAATTTCTCCTTCAAGTTCAGATATGATGGCAGGAATGGAATGCGACCACTCTGGCAAATGGATGGCGTACAGTAGAATATCATGTGAGGCTGCTTCGCTTGCAGCGCATGCAAGGATAAATACAGGCAAACCGGCGGGATGATCCGGTCGCTCGACGAAAGGTAGGCGCGCAATGATTTTTGGCGTATCCTCTCCGATGAGGCGCGTCCACCATGCGCCGTCCCCAATAGCGCCGGTGGCCCGTAACACTCCCAGATCACCCTTCGATTTAGCAATAGCGTCAATTACAGCATCAGCGCCATGGTGTGCGATATAGGGAACGGTAAAGCCAAAATGAAATCGCGCGCTATCGCGCATCTGGGCATCGCCACCTGAATCATCTGTGTGGACACAATAATTATTTTGAACATATGTGAAGGTTGAGACAATAACGCGCCAAACCCCTTCCACAGCGTCAACGGGCAGTAGACCCTGATGCCGCTCAACGAGCGCGCGCATCATTTGCGCCTCTCTCTCTGGGCGAAAGGCGCATCCGCCTCCCTGAGCCCGTTTTACGGCAATTAGTCGATCAATAATCTCGCCGCGCGCGATAAGTAATTTGTGCATTTCGAGATCGATGCGGTCAATCTCGGCGCGTAATTGGGTTAGCGGATCTACAGCAGGGGGTGAGGTAGGCTGGTCTGGCATGAAGACTGTCTTAGAGCATGTACCCCCAAAGTTAAAAGCCTTTTGAGATGATTTTGTTACCGGTAGGCCGATCGCTTGGCGATGATCGTTCACCAATATGATTTTAGTCCTTGCCATAAATCATGAATGGGGTTTGCTTAGGTTAGAGTAAGCAATCAGGGAGTGACGCGTGAATTGGCGGCAGGGCGGCTATTTTTCAGCTGGACTAGAGACCGATCCAGAGTTGTTTAGGATGATCGAGGGGGAGCTGAAGCGCCAACAGAATGGCATTGAATTAATTGCCTCTGAGAATCTTGTTTCTCGATGTGTCCTTGCCGCTCAGGGATCCATAATGACCAATAAGACTGTGGAAGGGACGGTTTTCAAACGCTACTATGGCGGTGCAATTTATGCTGATGAAATTGAAGCCTTGGCGATTTCGCGTGCTTGCAAATTATTCAACTGCGGCTTTGCTAATGTGCAGCCGCATTCAGGCACTAATGCTAATGCGGGTGTCCTATTGGGATTGCTCAAACTCGGCGCGCCAATCCTTTCAATGAATATTACAGCTGGTGGCCACATTAGTCATGGACATCCTGCAACATTGACGGGGCGCGATTACACGGTGACGCATTATGGCGTTAGTCGGCGGACTGAGCGAGTTGACCTTGATGAGGTACGAGATTTGGCTTTGAAGACTCGGCCGCGTCTTATTATAGCGGGAGGTTCGGCCTATCCAAGAAAGTTAGATTTTTCTCAGTTGCGACAAATTGCAGATGAGATCGGCGCGTATCTCATGGTAGATATGGCGCATTTTGCAGGACTAGTTGCCGCGCGTCTTTATCCTGACCCTCTCATTTATGCCCATGTTGTGACAACGACCACTTACAAGTCCCTACGCGGTGCGCGAGGAGGTATGGTCTTATGGAATGACCCTGAGCTTACACAGCAGATTAATCAAGGAATTTTCCCTGGCGTACAAGGGTCGGTAATGTTGCATGCTATAGCAGGAAAGGCGGCTTGTTTAGGAGAGGCTCTGCGTGAGGAGTTTACTCTTTACAATATTGAAGCACAGCGTAGCGCGGTTTTATTGGCGCAAAAATTATCTGCTGGTGGAGCCAGAATTGTAACTGGCGGCACGGATACGACGCTGGTTCTGGTTGATCTTACCGCCTTTGACCTGACCGGAGATACCGCAGCTCAAGCGCTTGAGCTTGCAGGTTTGGCAGTTAATAAAAATCTCATTCCATTTGATCAGCGTAGCCCAGAGCGGCCGTCGGGCTTACGTCTTTCAACTAATGCTGGCGTAGCGCGTGGATTTGGCGAGAGGGAGTTCGCGACTATCGGAGGATGGATTATACGTATTTTGCATAACCCCAGCGATTTGGGCGAAATTGAAAATATACGTAATGAAGTATCGGAATTATGCGCTGCTTTTCCGATTTATTGAGGGTTGTTTTTGAAAAGAAAACCCCGGAAGACAACTGTTTGTCTCCCAGGGCTATAGTATTCGCGCGTCAAAATTTGTGACGAAATAAGTTGTTCCCTAGTAAGAATAATACATATCAAACTCTACTGGATGCGGAGTCATTTCGAATCTCATGACGTCCTGCATCTTGAGCTCAATATAAGATTCGATGAAGTCTTTGTTGAAGACGCCTCCAGCTGTCAGATAGGCGTGATCAGCTTTTAATGAATCCAATGCCTCGCGCAGCGAACCACAAACAGTTGGTATGGCTTTCAACTCTTCTGGTGGGAGATCGTAGAGATCCTTGTCTGCTGGCGCGCCTGGGTCAATCTTATTCGCAATGCCATCGAGGCCGGCCATGAGCATAGCGGCGAAAGCGAGATAAGGATTTGCCATTGGATCAGGGAAGCGAACCTCGATACGCTTTGCTTTCGGGCTTGATCCAAATGGAATGCGGCAGGAGGCTGATCGATTGCGAGAAGAATAGGCTAGGAGGACTGGGGCCTCATACCCTGGAACCAAGCGCTTGTATGAGTTGGTTGAGGGGTTTGTGAAAGCATTAAGCGACTTGGCGTGCTTGATGATGCCGCCGATGTACCAGAGGCATTCTTGTGAAAGTCCAGCGTATTTGTCTCCAGCGAAGACGGGTTTGCCTTCTTTCCAGATAGATTGATGCACATGCATGCCTGAGCCGTTATCGCCGAAGACAGGTTTCGGCATGAAAGTAGCTGTCTTGCCGTAAGAATGCGCAACTTGATGTATGGCGTATTTATAGATTTGGAGATGATCCGCCACTGTTACGAGCGTTTCAAATTTTAAGCCCAGTTCGTGCTGTGCAGAGGCGACTTCATGGTGATGTTTTTCTACCTTCACGCCCATCGCCGCCATGGCGGCAAGCATTTCGCCTCGCATGTCTTGCGCGGAGTCCACAGGCGGAACTGGAAAATAGCCGCCCTTCGTACGAACGCGGTGTCCGAGATTACCGCCTTCGTAAGCTGTGTCAGCGTTTGAGGGTAATTCCACGGAATCAAGGGTGAAACCAGTATTGTAGGGATCTGCAGAGAAACGAACGTCGTCAAAGACGAAAAACTCAGCTTCTGGTCCGAAAAAGGCCGTATCGCCGATGCCTACCGTTTGGACATGCGCCATAGCTTTTTTAGCAATGCTGCGAGGATCGCGGTTGTAAGGCTGGCCTGTCGTTGGCTCAACGACATCGCAAACGATTACCATCGTTGGCGCAGCAAAGAAGGGATCCATTGTAGCGGTAGTGAGGTCGGGTAGAAGCGTCATGTCCGACTCATTGATTGCCTTCCAGCCTGCGATGGAAGAGCCGTCGAACATAATGCCTTCGTTCAAAGCATCTTCGTCAACGATTGAAACGTCGAAAGTGACATGCTGCCACTTACCGCGGGGATCGGTAAAGCGGAAATCAACATATTTGATGTCTTCTTCTTTGATTTGTTTAAGAATTGCCTTCGCAGTCGTCATGTTGCTCTTTGCCTCTCTTATGTGGTCTAGCTTAGTGGATGGATCGCTAATAATTAGCGAATTGGTATAATGGAAACTTCGGGCGAACCCGATGTATCAAATCGCGTCCGCGCCTGACTCGCCAGTGCGAATACGGATTGCGCCCTCAATGTTCGAGACAAAAATCTTGCCATCGCCTATGCGGCCGGTTTGCGCAGCGTTACGAATAGCCTCGACTGCTCGCTCCACCGCTTCATCAGCAAGGACAATTTCGATTTTTACCTTTGGGAGGAAATCCACGACATATTCAGCGCCACGATAGAGTTCGGTATGGCCTTTTTGGCGACCGAAGCCCTTGGCCTCTGTGACGGTGATACCTTGCAGTCCAGCCGCCTGCAGAGCTTCTTTGACCTCATCGAGCTTGAAGGGCTTAATGATCGCCTCAATTTTTTTCATATTTTTTCCCTACGCAACGCAAAACACTCGAGGCGTCCGCGGAGCGTCCTCCCAGATAATAACGCGCTTTTATCATCTCAGCGATTTTGGCGCCATGGCTAAGGTTAAATGGGCTAAAATCTTATTGCGCGCCCTATGATTAGTAATATTGCCTATTTATTAAGCAATTTGCTTATATATTAATCATTTTTTGCTTTTTTCGACCGGAAGTATTTCTGTTCCGCCCCACTCTGACCAAGAACCGTCATAGACCTTCGGGATAGTTCTTCCTGTCGCTGCAACTGCCAAAGATAAGATACAGGCGGTCAATCCTGAGCCGCAGGTGACGATTGCAGGTTTTTCTAAGTCTAGACCTGAGCCTTTGAGGACCGCTTCAAGATTTTCTTTTGGCAAAAGACACCCGAATTCTATTAGCCTCTGAAATGGGAGATTTAAGGCTCCTGGCATATGCCCTGATCTTAGCCCGGGACGTGGCTCATTGACCTCGCCCCGAAATCTTTCGGTGGACCGAGCGTCAAGGACTTGGGTCGCCCCACTCTTTAACGCTGACGCAACCTCTTGTGCTTCAGCTACAAGTGTGGCGTCGAAGCTAGCCTCAAATTGCGTAGGACAAGATTTTACTGGCCCCTTTTCCAGGGGAAGGCCCTCACTTTTCCAGGCTGGCAAGCCGCCCATCAGGATAGAAACCTTGCGCATGCCAAAGACTTGCAGCGTCCACCAAAGTCTGGGTGCGGAAAATAGACCAAGGCTGTCATAGATGATCGCATGACATTCATTGCTGAGGCCTATTTTGCTCATTGTATGAGAAAAAAACTTCGCGCTTGGCAACATATGCGGCAGGTCTGTTTCTTGGTTGGAGATGGCGTCTATGTCAAAGAAAACGGCTCCTGGTATATGCCCGTTCAGATATTCTTCATGTGCGTTTCTTCCCGATGAGGGCATATGCCAAGAGGCGTCTAGGACCAAGATTTTGGATGAGTGTCTCATGACCTCGAGCTGTTGCGGTGAAACAAATAAGCTTTCGGGATTGATGGAATGCGTCATATTTTATCTCGATTTAAATCCGAATGCGTCTTGCATCCAACGCCCGCAAGGTGACAATACGCCGATTCGATTCCCTCTGTCTGCGTTTGGACGCTATGCTTGAAATTCCCGGAAAAGCCTGCGGCAGCTGCTATCTTTGCTGTAAAGTTCTCGAAATAGAAGAGTTCAATAAGAAAGCTGGCAAATTATGTGACCATTGCGTCCATGAAGGAGGCTGTGGCATTTACACGAAGCGTCCCGAGGTTTGTCGCGATTATCACTGTCGTTGGAAAGAAGAACGCAGCCTCTCCGCTCAGTTGCGGCCAGATCGTGTCGGCACTTTGCTGATGGACGATCCTGACAGTGATGAATATCACGCAGTCTGTGATCCTGCGAAGCCATTCATGTGGCGCAATCCTTTAGTTTTCAAGCATCTTGTCGCTGAGGCGAAGTCAGGTCGCACTGTTTTAGCTAAAGCAGGATTGCGCGCTTGGCGTATTTTTCCTGATGGTCATTGGCAGGAGACCGCTTAGCGCGACCAATCACCATAATCTGTGTAGTGCATGAGGACTCTTAAAGATGAAATGCAGGAACAATGAGTCAGGTGCATAAGGTTCCCAGAAATTTTTTTGCCGTAATAATCGGAAGAGTTCTCTTCTTATGCCTTGGCGTTTGGGGATTTCAGCCTCGAGTGCATGCAGAAACACTAAAGGCGCATTATGGGATGACCCTAATGGGGCTATCAATCGGCAGCGCTTATGCGAATGGATTTGTAGAGCCGCGCAGCTACCGAATTGATATTGGGATGCGCACAACAGGTCTGGCTAATCTGGTCAATAGCGCTAAGGGCGTAGCTTCCGCATCCGGCGGCATGTCTTCGAATGGACCTTCTCCAGCTAACTACGCCAACACAACTTCTAATAGCGAAGAGACACGCACGATTCGCATGTCTTTATCAAGTAATGCTGTGCGCTCTGTTGAGATCCGTCCTGAGCCTTGGGATTTACCAGCGCGAGTGCCGTTAGGCGAGAGTGCGCGCAGGCGGATTGTTGATCCCGTTAGCGCTTTAATTATGCCTGTGCCTCCTAGCCAAGAACTCCTGGGCCCGGCAGCGTGTGAGCGCACCATCTCCGTTTTTGACGGCATTACGCGTTTTGATATTTCTCTATCTTACTCAGGCGCGCAAAATGTCGAAGCTAAGGGCTACGCTGGCCCCGTCGTTGTCTGCGCTGCACGCTATACGCCAGTTGCAGGCCATCGGCCCGATAGTGCTTCAACGCGCTATATGTCTGAGAACCAAGACATACATGTCTGGCTTGCGCCTATGCCAGAAACACATGTCCTGCTTCCAATTCATATTGACATTGGCACTGCGGCGGGCGAGCTGGCTATTGATGCTGCCGAATTCACGCTCGGACAAAGGCGCTAGTTAATCCGAACTTCTTTGGTAATGCGACGGTTGCGTCGATCTGCCTCAAATTCGAGATATCTAATTTCGCTGGGTTCTGAGGTTGACTTGAGACAAAAGGAGGGCCTGGGCGTAAAGCCCCCAGCTGGATTTTCAAAGCAATCTGAGAATCTCGTCTCGCATTGAAACATTGTTTCCGTTTTGGGAGCTGCCCGCGCGGCAATCGCGCGGGCATTATCAATTGCTGCAGAGCACAAGGTCTCCTCTAAGCCCCAAGCCCTACATTCCGAAAGGGTGGACATGTATTTACCTCCGCCTTGACAGGCAGGTGCGCGCCCTTTTGTCGCGTAAAAAATCGAAAAGCCGCCGGCGGCTAAGATGACGAGTATTAGGATCATTTTGAAGGGCGAGGCGGTCATCAGAGCTCATGGAATGATGTTAAACAAGGGGGTTTAGAGCTAGTCAAATAGCACAGTGGCGACAAAAGGCGATGGGGCAAGCGGTGTTTAACGATGGTGTGTTTTGTTCGCGATCTTGACAAGGATCAGCCGTTCCAATAGTGCAATGGCCACCGCTTCCCGCCATCAAGGCGTCTTGCCGCGATGTCGAAAATTGATCAGAAGCGGGGTCGCGTCGGAGCTTTATTTCCGATGTCGCCGGTCTTCAAAAGAAGAAACTGGCGTAATGGACTTTAGGGAGACGCCTTTGTGGCGCATCCTATCGGGCCGCTCTTACTGATCTTTAGGACAATGAATGCGGCGGGACTGCTTGCAGGTGTGTTGAATAGAAGCGTTAGCCTGCGCCAGTGTCGCTCCAAGTAAATGTTAAACAGGAGGAAATCATGGGTGCTATTCTCGAATTGACCAGCTATGCATCAACGCCAACCGGTATGATCGCGATCATCGCGATTGGCGCGGCGGCTTATTTTGCTGCTCGTTGGGTATTCAACGACTAATTTTACGCGCATTCTTTGCACGTTTCTGACCCGACGCGTCGATGCTAGTCGATCCGTCGGGTTTTTTATATCGGCTTACACATTATTTCTGCAGAACTGGTCTTGCGTCTGATGAGAGCTCGTCTATCGTGAGTTGGCACCAGCACTTATGGGCAGGGATTTTTTAATGTATAACGCGCGCTTACTACAGCGGCGTTCCAATAATTCGACGTAACTAGTTTAAATACAGCGGTATTCCTTGTTTTTTAGGTAACACGGTGGCAACATCTATGGCGACGAGCTCTGCAACCAGGGTAGGAGACGGCAGGCTCGAGGGCGGGGCCGCCCGACAGCGCCCAGTAACGCCAGAAGCGATTGACGTGGCGATTGCGGATAAAAGTCCGCTTATTCTTGCAGGCCTAGACAAATTGCTCTCGGAAGATCTTCGGTTCCAGCTTGTGTTGAAGGTAACAGATGGCGAAGAGTTTCTTGAAGCTGCGCGCCAACAAAAATTTGCTTTAGCGGTTATTGGCTGGCAGCTTCCCACTGTTCATGCTCGAGATGTTTTGCGCGCCCTCTCTCGACAGGTTTCGGCACCAAAAATTGTCGTCTACAGCGGCACTAATGACCCAGCCGCCCCAGCAGAAACTTTGCAGCTTGGCGGCGCAGGTTTTGTTTCTAAGCGCGCCCCGCCAGAGCGGTTGCTTGACGTCTTATCCGCAGTAGCGGCGGGCGATATGGTTTTTCCCTTCGTGGATATTCGTAAAATGCGGAGCGATCCGCTTGAAAATCTCACCTTGCGTGAGCGTAGTCTCCTATCAGCTCTTGGCTCGGGACATACCAATAGTCAGTTAGCGAAAGATTTTGGCGTTTCGATTAACACAATTAAGTTTCATTTAAGGAATCTTTTTGAAAAATTAGATGTGCGAAACCGCGCGCAAGCAATCGCGCTATTTTTAGAAATGAAGCACGGCGCTTGGCCTGGTGGCGCTGCTTCAAGTAGTCGCAATATTGATGGTTCATCAACTATTCGCGGAAGACGTGGACAAGGTCGAATAGAATAACGCTTGGAGTATTGACTAAGGAGACGGAAATAATGCGCTGGTTTTTCCCGTTAACCAGTAAATTAACAGTCCGATCCATTCATGCACAGCAAATTGTGTGACTCCGATTGTGCGCGTTGCAAATCTTGGCTGGGACAAAATTGATAGTTTTCCCTCAGTTCGATAATCAACAGGATATGCAATTACCGGGAAGCCTATTTTGCGAAAAACGCCTATTGCTCGCGGCATGTGCATTGCTGAGGTAACAAGAAGCCAGTGTTCATTGGGTTTTGGTTTGATTATTTCATTTGTGAAAAGGGCGTTCTCAAAAGTATTTCTTGATCGATTTTCAAAAATAATAGCTTTTGTATCAACGCCTAAATTATTCCAAAACTGCTTTACGCCATCTGCTTCGGTATAGATTGAGCTCTTTAATGCAGCGCTGCCGCCAGTAAATATAATTCGGGCTGATGGATACCGGCTTTTTAGCGTGATCAGCGTAGTCAGTCTTTCCGCTGCTGAGTCAATTAAAACGGGACGCCCAATTTTCTCACTTAGCTTTTCATCAATAGCTCCTCCAAGAACAATGATGCCATCAGGGGCCGGACTGTTTTCTGGAGGTAGAAGAAAGCGCGTCTCTAGGGGCATGGCGATGATCCCGCCGATCGGACCAAAAGCCATAAGTAAAAGCATCAGTCCTCCCATCAGACTAAGACGCCGTCCAAGATTTGAGAAAGTGGTATAAAGAAGAAGCGCACCGATAAGTACAAGCAATATAGCAAGATTAAGCGGTGCAAACAGAAACTCAAATATTTTTGAAGCAGTAAAGAACATTTTGCGCGAATTTCAATTTAGGGATGAAGCGCTTTATGTATGCATTATGGAAAGAAAAGCGGGCCTGAAACAGTCGCCCGCTCGTTGTTAATTTTTTGTTACATGTTGGGATAATTTGGTCCACCTCCGCCTTCTGGCGGAGTCCAGACGATGTTTTGCTCTGGATCTTTGATGTCACATGTTTTGCAGTGAACGCAATTTTGAGCATTGATTACAAAGCGAGGATCTATTTGTGCAGCTTCATCGCGATAGACGACTTCATAAACGCCTGCAGGACAGTAAAGACGTGCGGGCTCGCCATAAACTGGAAGATTGTTCTTGATTGGTATAGTTGCGTCTGACAATTTTAAGTGAACAGGCTGATCTTCCTCATGGTTTGTGTTTGAAACGAATACTGAGGATAATTTATCGAAGGCAGGTTTTGTTGAAATTTTTGCGTAGTATAATGGCTTGACCGCGGATAGCGGCTTAGTTGCCGCGTGGTCAGGTTTTCCATGCGTCAGCGTGCCAAAGAAAGAAAAGCCGAAAAGAGCATTGGTCCACATATCAAGACCAAAAAGCGGCGCACCAGCATAGGTGCCGAATTTTGACCATAACGGCTTAACGTTCCTTACAGGTTTAAGGTCTCGGCCAATTGGTGAGTCGCGCCAGCTCTCTTCATAGGAGAGAAGCTCATCATGCGCGCGCCCTGCGCTGATGGCCTCGATCAGGTGATCAGCAGCAAGAATGCCGGAAAGTATTGCGTTATGAGAACCTTTGATGCGCGGCACATTCACAAAGCCAGCTGCGCACCCAATCAAGGCGCCTCCTGGGAAGCATAATTTAGGCACGCTTTGCCAGCCCCCTTCTGTCAGGGCGCGCGCGCCGTAAGACAGTCTTTCGCCGCCTTCTAAAGAAGGGGCTATTTTTGGGTGCGACTTAAAACGTTGAAACTCGTCAAATGGCGATAATGTCGGGTTAGGATAGTTTAAGTGCACAACAAAGCCGATTGAAACAAGATCTTCGTCAAAATGATAGAGGAAAGAACCGCCGCCCGTATCTGCGCTGAGGGGCCAGCCAAAGGAATGCTGAACGAGCCCAGCCTTATGCTTTTCTTTTGGAATGCGCCAAAGCTCTTTAAAGCCGATACCAAATTTTTGTGGCTCGGAATTTTTAGCCAGATCAAATTTTGCAATAATCTCTTTTGACAAAGACCCACGTGCGCCCTCTGCAAACAGGGTATATTTGCCGCGTAATTCCATTCCGCGCGTAAAATTTTCCTTTGGCGCACCAGTGCGATCCACGCCCATGTCGCCTGTAGCAATGCCTACAACCTCTCCTTGCTCTCCGTAAAGGATTTCTGATCCTGCAAATCCAGGATAGATTTCAACGCCAAGATTTTCTGCCTCGCTCGCCAGAAAACGTACGACATTGCCGAGAGAGCCGATGAAATTGCCGTGATTATTCATCAGCTTTGGCATAAGAAAATTTGGGATCCGCCAGGCTCCTTTTTCTGTTAGCACAAGAAATTGGTCATCAGTAACTTGGGTCTTCAGCGGTGTGTGTGGGTTCTTCCGCCAATCCGGGAGGAGGTCATCGAGACCGATGGGGTCGATGACGGCTCCAGAGAGAATATGTGCGCCTGGCTCGGACCCTTTCTCAATAACCACGACTGAAAGTTCTGGCGAATTTTGTTTAAGCCGGATCGCTGCAGAGAGGCCCGCAGGGCCAGCGCCAACAATAACGACGTCATAATCCATGCCCTCGCGTGCAGGTAGTTCTTCAACAACCTCGGACATTTTTATTCCCTTCCTGAGCGGCTCACCGCCATCTTAGCCGGTTGCTTTTCTAGCGCCACAAAGTTTTCTAAGGCTAAAGTGTCTGGTGCCAGGTGTCTTGATCAAAGCAATGGCTGTCCAGCCTTTAAATCTCGCAGAGGCTTTATCGCAGTCATAGCGTCAACGGAAGGGCGGGAGGGTGCCAGTTTTGTCTCAGCGTATGTCTACGCCAGCGTTTTATCAGTGGATCGCCGTTGACGTCTACCTCAAGCGCCTCAACTATAGCTCAAGAAACCTAGAGGCGAATATGGCGTCATCAGATCCCTACAAAGATATCAATACCATTATTAAGATCGCGTTCGTCGTCGCGCTTATTCTTGGATCTTATAATCTTTGGTCTTTTTTTAATAGCAGTCGTTATCAAGCCTTATGCGGGGCGTCCTTCTGGGAACTCAATCGTCCTGAGTTAGAATCCTGTTTGGACCAGAAAAAAGAATTAGATAAATGACTTATCTTTGAATACTGGGCGTCTCAAATGCCAAGTAGGTTTTTGGTTGCTGTTATATTAAGTGTTTTCTTAAGGCTGACCCTTGCTCTATCTGCAGAAGAAATTCATCTTGACTGCGCTCGAGCCAATCAAGGTGCCATGGTAGATATTGATACAAGCCGAAACTTTATGCAGTTGATGTGGCGGGATGGCGTTGCGGAAGAGTTTCACGAGGGAGAAAGCTATCTCTCAGGTCCAAATAAATATGGACGCAAAGAAAGAGTCGTTTACCGGATGCATGTCGAAGGCGGTAAGATCACCTTTGGCGTAGAGCGCATTTGCCTAGAGAATATGGATGCAAAGTGCGAGTCCCGTCGCCTCGATAATCAGCTTGATATCACGCTGGGAGAGATGCGTTATAACAACGGAGACTCAATTCTGATCATGACTTGCTCTCCCGCACCGCCTGGACGTCGTTTTTAAATTCGGCGACCGAGCTTGTAATTAAAAGCCGTTTATGATGCTTTGAACGAAAAATCCTAAGCAAAGCAATAGACCGGCGTCGCGGTTAGAACGAAAGAGAGATAAGGCCTTTTCAGCGGAAATTTTTTCACCAGTTTGATAAGTTTGCCAAATGAGGTGAAGAGAAAATCCTCCGACCCCAACTAAAGTAAAGAGGCCTGCGCCTGACAGGAGCACAGCAATTGCTGCAAAAATTGATGAGCTGGCGTAAAGAATGCCGACGGCCATTTTTACATTTTTTCCAAATAATCGGGCCGTTGATTTAACTCCAATAGCAATATCATCCCGGACATCCTGTAGCGCATAGATCGTATCGTATCCAATTGTCCAAAGTATGCCAGATAAATAAAGAGATAGGGCTGCTGGAGTGAGTGTGTTTGTTTCCGCTGTCCAGCCAAGCAGAGCGCCTGACGCAAATGCTGTTCCCAAAATTGCTTGTGGCCAAGAGGTGACTCTTTTCGCGTAAGGATAGATTAGTGCAATGAAAGGCGTAATCATCGCTAGCGCGATGGTAAGAGGATTAAAAAACAAAAGAACACCAAGTCCGATAAAGCATTGCAACATCATGAAGATTAATGCCGCTTGCGGCTTGATTGCACTGCAGGCTAGGGGACGTTTCTTTGTGCGCTCAACTTTTGCGTCGATTTCACGATCAACATAATCATTATACGTTGACCCTGCGCCGCGCATCACGACGGCGCCAATGAAAAAAAGTAATAAATGAAAATAATTCGGCGTTATGTATTCTGCTGAGCAGGCGAGCAGACTGCCTTCCCAGCACGGCAGTAGTAAGAGCCACCAGCCAATGGGGCGATCTAACCGCGCGAGTTGAACATAGGGCCGAGCGATCAGTGGCGCGTAGCGCCAGATCGGATGTGCAGTGTGCGCGTCTGGAAGCATTGCCTCATCTTGCCGACCAGGATCCATGCTTACAACGGGCCTGATGGCAAGCGTGGGGGCGCGCCCATACCTCCGCCTGCGGCTCCCTCTTCTTGCATTTTCTTCATTTTCGCAGCGACATCACATGCTTGTTTTGCAAAGCCCTGTGATTTTGTGCGCGCGTCTTTGAAACCTTCGACGACATTATCTGGAATGTTGCACCATTCTTTGTTTTTCGTCATATAATTCAGCATCTCTGTCTCAACGCCGCCAAGCGCTTTTGCTACGGGACAAGCAGCCATAGGATCCATCTTGCCTTTTCCAGCCTTGCCCAGGGCATTAAGCTTTTCAATTGCCGCCATGCGCTTTTGCGTGAGTTTTTGAAAGTCCTCAGCACAGGCTTGTTGTTGTTGCGACTGTTGCGCCCAAGCGCCATGAGCGACCAATATTGGAGCTATGACAGCCAAGCTATAAAGCAGGCGCGATAAGGGAGGGCCACCAAGGTTCATGCCAAATTCCATCTGATTAATAAAATCTGCGCCATTGATGATGCTTGCTGGTTAAGAGATCGTCTGGCAGTTTGTTCGCAACAAAACGGCTGCTTCATGGCGAGAGGGGTTCTTGACGGGTATATTAGCTAAGATGAGAGAAAATTTTGTTAGAATATGATCATCGGGCGCAGCGCCTTTTTGTCCCTGCCAGATTGGAAGCTGGCCAAGTAGTCGCAGTTCCTGCCGAATCGCTTAATTATCTACTTAATGTGCTTCGTCTACGAACAGGCGCAGGGGTTCATATCTTCAACGGACTAGATGGCGAATTTCGCGCCGTCTTGCGGCTTGAGGGTAAACGTTCTGCGCATTTTGAAGTCCAGACGCAGTTGCGTGAGCAGTCACAACGACCAAACCTTGATTACTGTTTTGCGCCGCTTAAACAGGCTCGTCTGGACTATATGGTCCAAAAAGCCACAGAAATGGGCGTAGGATGTTTACGTCCGATAATTACCAGTTACACCCAGATCCGGAAAGTGAACATGGATCGTTTGCGGGCCAACGTTATTGAGGCGGCAGAACAGTGTGGGGTGTTGGCGGTGCCAGAACTTTTCTCGCCTGTTTCTTTGCCTGTATTTTTGGAGGCTTCACCGCCGCAGATGCTGTTCGTTTTTTGCGATGAGAAGGCTCAGACAGGCAATCCATTTAAGAGCTTATCAGGTCATATTGCCGCCAGCGTGAGCCTTATTATTGGACCAGAGGGCGGCTTTGATGACCATGAAAGGCAGCTGATCCTCAGCTATCCCAATGTCGTTTGTCTCTCTTTGGGGCCGCGCATTTTGCGCGCTGATACAGCTGCAGTTGCTGCGTTGACAATTGTTCAGGCAGCTTTGGGAGACTGGGGCAACGCCAGCTAAATCTGGCCAGGAGAACTAAAATTAAGATTTTGACAAGCTTTATTGCCGTCTTTGCCTAGCGCGGGGTAAAAGCGACACGATCCTGCCATGATGTTTGTTTTTAGTGTGGGTAGATAAAGGAAGCGGCGGCCTATTCGCCCTGACGCAATATCTCGTCAGTAGTCGCTTCGAAGGATAGACAGCCCTATGAGAGGGAAGCAGGCTTGGCCCATAGGCCAGATCAGTATCTCAAAAGGCGCGGAGACGACGTAAATGCAGACACCAAAACCCCATGGCTTCTTTACTACCGCTCGGGAAGCAGCATGTGTGTTCGGACTGATTGCCATTGCGGCCGTCTCAACACCCGCCCAGGCTGAAAATGCATCCAATTGTGCGCGTTATGGCGCAGATTATGTCGCTGTATCAGGATCCAGCAATTGCGTTCGCGTTGGCGGACATGTCCGGGTTAATAATTTACCCCGGAGTTCTGGTGCGCCTTTAGCCTATGCTCCAGATCAAAAGGGACTGTATCAAACGGCTGCTGCGGGCTCACAGCTCCAATTGCTTTCCCCCTTTGCGTTGCTGAATGAAATTCTACCCCGCTAACGGCGTTTTTCAGCTTAGATTGGTAAGACGCAATCAACAAAAGCAGGGTCAATAGAGCCGCGCCAAGGACCGCCAAAGTCCTCGAGTCTCCTTTGAGCTAAAGTTTTTCCATCTTCGATAATTTCTTCAATGGGCGCGAGATAAACGCGTTCATCACGACCCTCTTTGTCGAACTTCGCTCGGCGCTTGAGGCCATTGTTCGCTATGACGAGAAGATCCCGGGCGATATCTCTAATCTTGCGTTGATCGATCTCGGCTTCTAGCGCTTGAATTGACGCATCTTGCCGAAGCCTCTCAAGCATTTCAGCCGACCAGGTTTTGGTGAGCTGGCGCGCCTCATCAAGCGCCAGACGATCATAATAAAGGCCTGCAAAAATTGCCGGCAACGCTGTCATGTGGCTTCGTGGTCCGCCATCAGCGCCGCGCATTTCAAGGTATGTTTTTAAGCGGACTTCAGGAAAAATCGTTGATAGATGATTTGCCCAGTCAGAGAGGGTCGCTTGAACGCCGGGCAATTGCGTTAAATGACCAGCGAGCAAATCTTTGAAATTAGAACCGGCAACATCATGATAAATATCGCCGCGTTTAACAAAATACATCGGCACATCGAGTGCATAATCGACATATTGCTCAAATCCGAAGCCTGGCTCAAAAGCAAAGGGCAGCATTCCAGTTCGATCTTTATCGGTATCGCGCCAGATCCAAGAACGTTGAGACAAGCGGCCAGTTGGAATGCCGTCAAGAAATGGGGAATTAGCAAATAAGGCAGTAATAATCGGCTGAAGGGCAAGACCAACACGCAGTTTTTCAACCATATCCGCTTCTGATATAAAATCGAGATTAACCTGAATAGTGGCCGTGCGAAACATCATATCAAGGCCAAGCGCGCCAACTTTCGGCATATATCGCGACATGATTCCATAACGCTGCTTGGGCATGACCGGGGTTTCTGCGCGGCTCCATTTGGGGCTTGCGCCAAGGTCAAGAAACTTTATGTCCAAGGGGTTCGCCACAGCTGCAAGGGCGCTGAAGTGGACATTGAGTTCTTCTGATGTGGCGTGAACATCGAGCAAGGGCGCGCCAGAAAGTTCAAATTGCCCGCCCGGTTCAAGTGAAAGCGCGCCGCCGCCCTTTGGGTCCGCGAGGCCGATCAGGAAATCCCGATCGAGGATTGGCTCCCAGCCAAGCGCCGCTTGCATGCCCTCGAGTAATTGCTGAATACCGCCGCGCTCATTGTTTTTTTGATAGGGCACAGGCGTATGCGTGGTGCCATAAAACGGAATTTTTTCGTGCTCTGTGCCCAGATGGAGTTGCGCCGCTTCACTTTTACAACCCGCTTCAAACCATGAAATGAGCGCTGCACGGGAAGTTATGGGTGTTGTGTCGGAGACGTCGCGAGCCATGAAGAAACGAGTTCCCCTAGAGGTATATGCATTAACTCAATCTGCTTTGCGAAACAGCGACTACCGCAAGGCGAAGAAAGTGTGAAAGCAAGCTTATTATTTCAAGACGAAAGCTAAGAGCCGCGGCCAACCGACGACCGATGACGAACCGCCTTGGTCCATGGGTATCGAACGCATGGATTGCCGCAAAACTGGGCAAGGCGCAAGGGGAAGCGGCAGGCGTTACTTAGCCGTGCGCGCCAACACGAGGGGGGATCTGTTGACTCGAGTCGAGTTGTGTCGCGCGTTGGTAGCATTCTTGAGATTTTTGCTTATTTCCAGTTTTTTCATAGGCTAGCCCAAGCCAAGCCCAAGCTTGGGCGCTTTTATTATTGACGTTTAAGGCGGCATTAAAATCTTCGATAGCTTTGTCATACTTTCCGATCGCTACAAGACTCTCCCCGCGCGCCTGGTAGGGAGCAAAGACAAAGGGGTCTCGGTCAATTGCGTTATCGAAGTCAGTGACAGCTCGAGTGTAGTCGTTACGTTTTTGATAGATGAGCCCGCGGGAATGAAAAGCTTGAGCGCTTTCTGGATTAATCCGGATGGCCGTATCGAGATCAGATAAGGCCTGATCAAGATTGCCTTGCGCTCGCAAAAGATTCGCGCGACCGACATAAGCGGGTGCATGATTAGGATTAGCGGCAATAGCCCGATCGAAATCAGCGCGCGCCGCATCATTATGGCCCATCTGTCGCTCAGCAAGGGCGCGATTGGTATAGGCGGCAGCGCTGTTTGGATCGAGTTTTGCGGCTTCTGTAAAATCAGCGATCGCTTCAGAAAATCGACCAACGCGGGCGTAGGCAGCGCCGCGTGTATTATAGGCTTCAGCGCTGGAGGGATTGCGTTTTATGACTTCGGTAAGGGAGTCAATATTCGTCGCCGCTGCTTTAGGATCTGTGTCAGAAATTTCAGCGATTCCCCGCCCAGGCGGCCGTATGCCCATGGCTGTCTCGCAGCCCGCAAGGGCAAGTGCAGCAATTAGTGACGCTGCCAAGGAGATAGCAGAGTTTTTATAGAAACGCGGGCGAGCTGGCGTCGCCGCATGGTCTAGACCCATGCCGTCAGATCCTCTTGAGCAGATTTCGGGAATCGCCCCCGTAGCGGTCAGAATGTTTGCCGCGTCAACATTAATAAAATATGCTCTATAAGAGGAAATTCTAGAGGTTAGACAATTTTAGCGCGCAATAATCTTCGTCTTAATTGGCAGCAAGCCTTCGCGCTGCAATTTTTTGCGGGCGAGCTTGCGGGCGCGACGGACTGCTTCCGCTTTCTCACGCGCGCGCTTCTCAGAGGGTTTCTCGTAATGTCCGCGCAGCTTCATTTCACGAAAAATGCCTTCACGCTGCATCTTCTTTTTGAGAGCCTTCAGAGCCTGATCGACATTATTGTCACGAACGAGAACTTGCACGAAAAACAATCCTGTAGTTAAGGGGGCGGACAAAGAAGCCCTGGAAAAGGTCATCCCTAAAATTAGGGACGACAATACAGACGCCTGCGGAGCGCCTGAGCCGTGCGCTGCAATAACAGAGAGATGTCGCTCTGTCCACGGCTGATTTGTCGCTTTTTGAGGCCTTAGAGAGAAGTTTTATCTTACTGTGGTAGGGGACTTTAGCGAAGCGCCTTGTTATTAACGCTCGTTACAATATAACATTTTCATGGGGAAACAAAACTTCTCAGAAGTTCAGCGCATGCGTCATTTCAGTGAGGATGGGATCTCTACGAGGGTTCCAAAGGAAAATACGCCGACGGTGTTGTGCCGTTCGAGCGCCAGTAGGATGCTTATATTAGCTTTCGTGATCGGCAGCTTATGGGCCGGTTTCTATTGGGCGCTGACTTGATTCATCAAAACAAAAATGGTCGCGGTATCGAGCTGGTCAATCTTACGCTTGGGTATGATCGGCGACCAGCAGTTCATCATCTGAGTGGAAAAATCGCGCCTGGCGTAGCGCTGGCGGTATGTGGCCCAAATGGCGCTGGAAAATCCACTTTGTTGAAAGCGCTGGCTGGGCTGTTGACGCCGATAGGCGGGCGTATTGATCATGACTATCCAGACCCTCGCGCCATTGCATATTTGCCGCAGATGATCGACATTGATCGCAGCTTCCCAATAAATGTGAAAGATTTCATCGCTATGGGCGCTTTGCGCCGCATTGGTCTTTTTGGCGGACTAGCTGCCAAAGAATGTGATGGCGTTGAACAGGCGGTTCAGCGCGTAGGTCTTTCAGGTCTAGAGCATAGACCGATCGCGACCCTCTCGGGTGGCCAGATGCAGCGTGTTTTGTTTGCGCGCCTGATAATGCAGAATGAGCCTGTTATTTTACTTGACGAGCCCTTTGGAGCGATTGATGAGGCGACAACAAAACATTTGCTGAATCTAATCGTTCATTGGTGCGCCGAGGGTCGTATAGTCATTACAGTATTACATGACTTAGAGCTTGCGCGACGCGTCTTTGCGCAGACATTGCTGCTTGCCCGACAATGTATCGCCTGGGGGCCAACGCAAGAAGTTTTGACTGAGGAAAATCTGCAAAAAGCGCGCGCAATGTCAGCAGCCTATGATGCGGAAGCGCGAGAATGTTTATTAGATGAAGCGATCATTCATGATCACTGATATCTTTATTTCGCCCTTCATAGAATATGAATTTATGCGTCGAGCGCTCGTAGGCTCTGTTTCGCTTGCGATGTCGGGAGCGCCTTTAGGTGTTTTTTTGATTTTACGTCGCATGTCATTGGCGGGGGATGCACTTTCCCATGCTATTTTACCTGGGGCGGCTGTTGGTTATCTCATTGCTGGATTATCCTTGCCGGCAATGACGCTTGGCGGACTCATCGCAGGTCTTATAATCGCATTCGTAACCGGTTTAGCAGCTCGTTTTACAACCTTGCGCGAAGATGCCTCGCTTGCTGCTTTCTATCTTGTTTCCCTATCTCTGGGCGTCACGCTCGTGTCGATACGCGGTTCGAATGTTGATTTACTGCATATTTTATTTGGTTCTGTAGTTGGTCTTGATAGTCCGGCGCTTTTTATGCTTGTGAGCGTCAGCACTTTTTCGCTCCTCTGCTTAGCGCTTTTCTATCGAGCTTTTGTGATTGATACGTTGGATCCTATTTTTCTTCGTCAGACCATCAAAATCAGTGAAGTTGTCCCATTTTTATTTCTTGCGCTTGTTGTGCTTAATCTTGTTGCAGGATTTCATGCTTTAGGCACGTTAATGGCGGTTGGCTTAATCATGCTGCCAGCAGCGGCAGCGCGGTTGTGGAGCTTTCAGCTTGTGGTTGCTTTGCCGCTAGCTGCAGGCTTTGGCGTTTTTAGCGCCTACACTGGCCTCGTATTTTCAAATGAAACTGGCGCGCCAACGGGACCAGCAATCATTCTCGTTGCTGGAATTTGCTATATTGCCTCGCTTTTCTTTGGTCGCGCTGGCGGTATTTTACGATTACGGCGGCCTAGCAGCCATCTAGAAGGATAAATTATGCTCTTCCGGCTCACCTTTTTTTGTGTTTATTTTTCATGTTTCATTATCGTAGCGTCCCTAACTTCTCCAACGCATGCAGAGATAAAAAAAATCTCTGTAGTAGCGAGTTTTTCCATAATCGGCGATTTAGTCCAGCAGGTGGGCAGGGATCATGTTAGCGTGACGACGATTGTTGGCCCCGAAGAAGATGCCCACGTCTATCAACCTAGCCCTGCAGACGTCCGAAAAATTACCCAAGCAGAAATAATTTTTATAAATGGATTGGGTTTTGAGGGATGGTTATCGCGATTGATTAACGCAACAAAAAGTAAAGGGGCTGTCATAGACTTAAGCAGTGAGATTAAGGCGCGACAGAGTCAGGGGGAAATTGATCCCCACGTCTGGCAGGACGTCAATAATGTGAAAATTTACATACAAGAAATTTGTCAGGCGCTGATAGCAATCGACCCGAATAACGGTGCGGATTATCAAAAAAATAGCCAATTATATATTGATAAACTTTCGAAATTAGATGATGAAATTGTTAAATCTTTGACGAATATCCCTCTAGATGATCGTCGGGTTGTTTCTACGCACGATGCTTTTGGATATTTTTCAGCTCGCTATGGCATCACTTTTTTAGCCCCTCAGGGCGTTTCAACTGAGGCTGAAGCGAGTGCAAGAGACATTGCGCGGATCATTGATGCAGCGAAGGCCAAAAAAGTTAAGGCCGTATTTTTAGAAAATGTCTCTGATCCCAGACTGGCAAAGAGTATTTCTGCCGAGACCAGTGCTCGTCTTGGCGGTACGCTTTATTCTGATAGTCTGACAGGTGCAAAAGGAGACGGCGCGACCTATATCGAAATGATGCGCCACAATGTCAAAGAAATAGTCAGGGCCTTGAATCCATGACTTACAATAAGCTTAGACTTGAGAAAAAAAATAGGAGTAAGTCTTGAGCAATAAAATTCCTGTCACGGTAATTACGGGCTATTTAGGCGCAGGAAAAACGACTTTACTCAATCGTATTCTAAGCGAGCCACATGGCCGTCGTTACGCCGTCATTGTAAATGAGTTTGGCGAAATTGGCATTGATAATGATTTAGTCGTTGGCACAGATGAAGAAATCTTCGAAATGAACAATGGGTGTATCTGCTGTACTGTGCGCGGAGATTTGATCAGAATTATTGAAGGCTTGATGCGGCGGCGAGGTAAGTTTGACGCAATTATTGTTGAAACAACTGGCCTTGCAGATCCAGCTCCAGTCGCCCAAACTTTCTTCGTTGATGCAGATGTAAAAGACGCCGCGCGATTGGATGCTGTTGTAACGCTCGCTGATGCTAAATTTCTTAGCGAAAGATTGAAGGATGCGCCTGAAGCAAAGTCACAAATCGCCTTCGCTGATGTAATTATTTTAAATAAAGTTGATCTTGTGACGAGCACTGAATTGAGTGAAGTAGAGGCGCGTATACGAGGCATAAATCCTTATGCAACTTTGCATCGATCGGTAAAAGCGGACATTCCCCTCAAGGTTCTATTAGATCAAAATGCATTTGATCTTGAGCGTATTTTGAAAATAGAGCCCCGCTTTCTTGCGCAGGATGATTTAGTTTTGGATCAGCGTGGTCATGCGCATCAAGAAGATGGCCATCAGTGCGGAGAAGGGTGTGATCATGACCACGATCATTCTGAGCCGGCGCATCAACATCATGCTCATAGGCATCATCATCTGGAGGCAATTCATGATACGGAGATCCAATCGGTCTCCGTTCGCTATGAAGGCGAGGTAAATCCTGAGCGCTTTGTTCCCTGGTTGAATGATTTTGTTCAGCGAGAGGGCGCGGATATTTTGCGCTGCAAGGGTATCGTGGCTTTAAAGGATGAGCCGAGACGGTTTGTTTTTCAGGGCGTCCATATGATCTTAGATGGCGATTTGCAGCGAGAGTGGCGGGAGGATGAAAAGCGCGAGACGCGGCTTGTATTCATTGGACGTAATTTGAAAGAAGCAGACATTCGGAAAGGTTTTGCTTCAACTCATGACGGTTCAGTTCAGTAGTTATTTCTAGCAGATTTTTTTAAATATACCCTGTTCACTTGATAACCCGAAAATCATCGCGTGAGATGATGCGGAAGTTATCCGTGATCGAATCGCGGAAGTTTTCCCAGAGTATCGGAATCTTTTCTCTTAGAAACATGATTAGCGCTTCTGCAAATAGTTTACCCATCTCATAGCATTTATTGTGCGTGATGTGCTTGTGCATAACGCCCCACAACCGCTCGATTGGATTCAAATGAGGACAGTATGGCGGGATAAAATGTAACTTGATCCGACGCCCCGGCTGATCCATCCATTCACCTACCAGCCTGGCGTGATGGTACCGAGCATTATCTAGAAACACATGTATTTTTTGCTTACACGGATAATGGTCTTCAATTGAAGCTAAGAGTTTTATTGTTGACTGGGCATCAACGCTTTCAGTTTCAATAATCCCAGTTTGACCAGTTTCAAGATTAATAGCACCATGAATGTTAATGCGTTGACGACCGCTTGTTTGTTCGATCGCAAGGGTCTCATCCTTAGAAGCCCAACAACCGGTAGGACGCGTCGCGTAAGTTGGGTGAACTGCGTCAACAAAGAGAACGCTTTCAACCTCTGTCAAGGAGTTCAGAAGTTCTTCATATTCATCAATAAAGGCTTGTTGCTTCTTAATATCAAGATTGCGCGGAATGATTTTAGGTTTTTGATATTCCAATCCTAAACGGTGTAGCAGAGCGATCAGGCCTGATCGGCTCTCGTAAGCAACGCCAAATTCCTGTAAGATATAGCTGCCTATTTAGCGCGTTGTGCGGGGACTTTCCGATAGAACCCAAGCCCTGAGCTTTTCTTGCTGTTCCACATTGATCTGGCAAGAAAGGCCTGGCGGTCCGTGCCATGCTAGGCCGAGTATGCCGTCCTTTTGATACAATCGATACCAGCCACGAATTGTATCATCGTCAAGAAACAAGGCTTTGGCGACCTGCTCGCAGCTCCAGCCTTCATCTAGCAGTAACAAGGCGTTGGCGCGTCGTCCCAGTCGGTGCGCAGATGAACCATCTCGCGCCAAATCAATCAAATCGGCCCTATCTTCAGGGCTAAGAAAACCACCACGAATCATACAGCCAAGTCGAATCCCAAAAACACTTCAGCGCAACTGTTTTTTCGGGTTTTCAATGAGTCACGGTATATCATGTTGCAGAATGACGATCTTTATATAAATCTATGCGCACGCTAGGTAAGTAACTGATTAAATTTTTGTTAAGGCGCGCTTGCTCCTGTCTTGGCTGGCGACGACTTGCTCGGATAAGCTCTCTGGCCTAGTGAATTTGCGATGCGCCTCGATCCTCTAGATGTCCCTGATATACTACCTCGCCTTGAAAGGGCGGCTCGCAGCGCTGGCGATATAGCGCTTGGTTTTTTTAATCTAGGAGAGCGCACAAGTGCTGAGGTTTCCTATAAGAATGGCGGCTCGCCGGTTACTGAGGCGGATTTACTGATTGATCGCTTTCTTATTCAAGAAATGCAACGATTGAGGCCAGAGGCGGCTTGGTTATCCGAGGAAAGCACAGACAGCGATGCGCGTTTAACCAATGATCAGCTGATCATCGTTGATCCAATCGATGGCACGACGGGTTTCGCACGTGGAGATTCTCGCTGGGCAATTTCAATTGCTTATGTCGTCGCCGGTCAACCCCTAGCAGGCGTCATCCATGCACCAGCCTTGGATGAAACCTTTACTGCAGCAGCGGGGCAGGGCGCATTTTTAAATGGCCGTCAGCTTGTCGCTTCTAGGCGAAATACGCTAGCAGGCGCAGCAATTGTCGCGCCAAAATCTATGCAGCCTGCGCTTCAAAAAACAGCACATAATTTTGTCCTAGCGCCGAGAGCGCCGTCGCTAGCTTTACGCCTTGCTGATGTTGCTGCAGGACGGCATGATATGGTAATCGCCGCGCCAAATTCTCGAGACTGGGACATTGCGGCTGCTGATATTATTCTTAGAGAAGCTGGCGCCTACTTGAGTGAGTTAGATGAGGCTCCCTTGGTATATAACCGTCCCCTAGTTACGCGTGGCATACTCATTGCGGCGACACTGCCATTATTAAACGAAACGCGCGCCTTGGCTCTAGCGACTTTAGAAGGAGATCTTCCCTATGACTCAGCCGTTAGCAAATAAGAAACACCATGCTCAGTCCCTTAATCTGGTTTTTGGCGGCGAGCTTGTCTCCTTAAACGGCGTTACGTTTAGGGATCCGTCAAAGCTAGATATCGTTGGCATATTTCCAGACAATGACAGCGCTTTTGCCGCATGGAAAGCTAAGGCTCACTCAACAGTCGATAACGCCCACATGCGCTATTTTGTTGTACATTTACATAAACTTCTCGATCCTGATCATGACGTGCTATAAATATCTTTTCAAATTTAAACTCTTTTGCGAATATTAGAAGTGTAGCAGATATTCATTATCGCCTGGCCTCGTTGAGGAGTTGCGTTAATTTTAATATTTTATCAATTAGCGACGCAAATTATGGGGCGATGCGCGCCTAATTATCTTAATTGGCGCGTTAGAATTGGCAAAGAGGATCCGGTTAGATTTATAGAACGTCTGGGGCAAGCGGGATTGAAGCGGCCTCCAGGTAGGTTAGTTTGGCTCCATGGCGCTAGTCTTGGCGAAAGTCTTTCCCTGCTGCCTTTAGTTGAGCGTTTAGTTCAAATGAATTTTTATGTATTGGTGACAACGGGCACGTATAGTTCTGCTCAAGTCATTTCTGCCAGATTGCCCCTTGGGGCTTTTCATCAGTACGGCCCTCTAGATGCGCCGCAAGTTATCTATTCTTTTTTAAATTATTGGCGCCCAGATCTTGCGTTGTTTTCAGAATCTGAGTTGTGGCCTAATATGATTATTGGGCTGCAGATGCGTCAGATACCCTTGATATTAGTAAATGCGCGAATTTCAAATAAATCTTTTTCTCGATGGAGGGTTGCCTCTCCTATCGCACAACAAATATTCAGCAGCATAAATCTTTGCCTGGCGCAGGATTATACAAATGCCGCTCGATTTTTGAGTCTAGGGACGAAAGATGTGAGAATAACTGGAAATCTCAAATTTGATGTGGCTACTCCATTAATCGATATGGCTGAGCTTTCATCGCTCAACCAGGTGATAGCCGCTAGACCGGTTTGGGCGGCGGTATCGACGCATCTAAGTGAGGAAGAAATTATTATTGATGCGCATTTAGCCATTAAGCAACAAAGACCTGGGCTTATGACCTTTATTATTCCTCGGCATCCTGATCGGGGACGAGACATCGCACGCATCGCGCAATTAAGAGGATTAACTGTCGCCTTGCGGTCGTTGGGGGTATTCCCATCAAAGGGAATTGATATCTATATTTCTGACACGGTAGGCGAAACAGCAATGATTTTTCGAAGTATTGGGCTTGTATTCATGGGAAAGTCAATGATTGCTGGCGGGGGACAGAATCCGATAGAGCCAGCAAAATTTGGATGCGCTATCATCCATGGGCCGCATGTTGAAAACTTTAAACAAGTCTATGATCTTCTAGGGTATGCGGGGGCCGCTACACGTGTCGAAAATGGAGTTGCATTAACACAAGCAGTTTCATCATTCTTAAGCCATCCATCTGAAATGCGACGAAAAGGTCGTGCCGCAAAGGAGGCCGTCGAAAAATTCACTGGTGCGTCTCGTAAGACCATCGAGGCTCTGGGACCATATTTGAATGGTGAGCGTGGTGACGCGTGTTAATTAATGCGCCAGATTTTTGGCGCGAGAATGGGTTTACTGCGCGTTTGTTGGCTCCATTGGGAGCATTATACGGCGTTTTTGCTGACCGGCGTATGACCCGCTCGGGAGTGAGGGCTCCGTTGCCAACTTTAGCAATTGGAGGCCTGACTTGCGGAGGAGATGGGAAGACCCCTCTCGCAATTCTAATTACGAAACTACTAATAGAAATGGGTGAGCGTCCTGCATTTCTCACGCGAGGCTATGGTCGTAGTAATTTGACGGTGCCGCCGTTGTTTGTTGATCGAAACAGACATAATGCCCATCAAGTAGGCGATGAAAGCTTATTATTAGCGCGAGAGGCGATGACAGTTGTCAGTTCAGATCGGATTGCAGCAGCTCAGTTAGCTCTGAGAGCAGGAGCTAGCGTTCTTGTTATGGATGATGGGTTTCAAAGTAGGGAGCTTGAGCCTGATTTAAGCTTATTGGCTGTAGACCCAATATATGGCGTGGGAAATGGTCTTTGTTTGCCTGCAGGACCTCTGCGGGCTCCGCTGGCAAGTCAGCTTGCTCATGCAGAAATTTGTATCATTATCAACCCGGGTCGACGCAAGCGCGAGCAACCCTTTTTATATGGAGAAAAAATCTTTCAAGCCCATGTGGAGGTCACCAAGTTAGATTGCTTAAAACTCAGAGGAAGGCGGATTATCGCTTTTGCAGGACTTGCGCGTCCGGAGAAATTTTTTTCTACATTAAGACAAATTGGAGCGGATTGTATTGTAGCACGAGCGTTTTCAGATCATCATTTTTATACGGATAAAGAGCTCGCAGCCCTACGCATCCTTGCAGAACGTCACGATGCGCTTTTGGTGACAACAGAAAAAGACGCAATGCGCCTAGAAAAATTTGCGATTGACTGTGGTATTTTGCCAATCAGCCTTTTATTAGAAAATCAACAGGAGTTCGTGTGTATTTTAGCAGATTCTCTGGAGCGCGCCCGTTTTATAAGGCGTTTTTAACGCAAAGTCGGCGTAGCTTCGCGTCGGGGCTGCTGTAGGCTTCTTGTAGATCTACATTCCAGTAGTGCAAATCTTCTAAAAGTATTGTCTGGCCTGTCACCGCACAGCGCACATAGGCCCCAGCTTTTCGCACGCGAAACTCGCCATCAAGAAATTCCAGTTCGGCCTCTTCTGCGGCTTGGGTATGTCCATCGATGCGGTTCATAGCGCGCTCAGTTGCTCTCTCAGGTAAGCTGTTAGGAAATTTTTCCTAGTTGGTTATAAAAATCGGTCTATTTTTTGCGATGGTTGGAGTGAATTCATTTATTTACATATTATTGATGTAAAACGATAGCCTGCATTTCTTATCAATGAAAGGGTATTTTTGAGCAAGCATAAACTTTGTGAATTTTGGACCCCGAACCTTGCTGGTTTTTTTAAAAGGCACTAAGCGATAAAAAATCTACTTGTTCACAATAGGCTTCCTGCCTATTTTCTGTCTGATGCGCGCGTATGATTCGTAGAGTCAGCTTTTGCGAAGGCTGAAGACTTCGCCGCCGTGGGGATCAGAAAATGGATCGAGATACGCAGGTTGATCTCACTGGAGATCGATCTATTTCTATTGGTAGCGCAGCGGCTTTTTCCAGTGTTTCAGAGATATCTGCAGGCCGACATGACCTTATTCAGCAAGCGGCGTTAGTCGTTGAGCAAGGGCGGCATCGTTTTTATACACTCGTTCTTCCTAGCTCGATTTTAGCTGCCAGCTGTGTGGTGGAAACCCGCAATGATAATCCGGAAAATGGTTTTCAGAGATTACTAGATGCTCGGCGCGCTAAATCAATTGCGCGTTACATTGATGCGGGATTTGGTACGGTGCCTGGAGCAATTGTGCTTTCTGCTCAAGCCTGCGCTAGTCTGCGTTATGATTTGGAAAAGGGTGTAGTTGAGTTTCAGCCAGAGCCCAGAGCATTTCTAATTATTGATGGCCAGCATCGGGTGTATGGCTTTAAGCTTGCAAAAAAATCTGTCAGCACCCCGGTCATAATTTATGACAAGTTATCCCGCGCGCAGGAATGCCACCTTTTTATGGATATAAATACCAAGCAAAAGCCTGTTCCAAACGAGTTATTGCTTGATATTCGTCGACTATCCGAGGTTGAAACAAAGACTGACGCACTTTTTCATAGCGTATTCGATCTTTTTAACACTCGAGAAGATAGCGCCTTGGTTGGCATGCTCAGTCCCGCAGAGAAGCGTAAAGGGTTGTTGTCGCGTGTAACCTTTAATGCTGCAATGCGCTCGATTAAGAAAGCATTTGATGGCGCTTCAGCGGAAGATGTCTATCAGGTCTTTAATGCATATCTAACGGGTTGTCGTCATGGCTTGGGGCTCCACGGGCTAGACGCAAATATTGTACATCCTGCGCTATTTAAGGCCTTAGCGTTGCTTTTTATTAATGTTGCAGAGCGTGTTGCTGATCGTCATGGTGCGCAATACACTGTCGCCAATTTTGAAGAAGTCCTCATCCCTTTCTTTCGGCGGTTAAAGAAATCTGACCTACCGCGAGTAGGACTAGGACCAGCTGGGCTTTATGATTATTTTAATAAAGCTCTGAGTGCTGGATTTTTAATCAAACAATGGATTTTTGCTTGAATCTCATACTTATTTCTGGTCTTGGATCAGCGATCAGCTTTAAAGGAAGCGGAACTTAGCATCGCTAGCTATGTTGGGCGCCGGTAGGCGTGGTATATTAAGCAGACAGCGTCCTAGGCCTAGAGTGGATTAATTGATTGCCAGGTCTGGAATTAAGAACGATCGGCCTCGTCGCAATATACGGATTATGAAGGCTTTAGTCTAAGATTAAGAAGAAAGTAGATTGCTCGTGATTGATAAGCTGCGCCATGAAAACTTTAAGGCCAGATCTTCTTCTGCGTGGGCGGGCCTCGTTTCGAGCTGCCTATTTGTGGTGATATTGCTTTTTGGTAGTTTTTCGTTCGCGGTGCCTCAGGCGTATGGAGCTCTCGGATCGCAAGCTCCTTCCTTTTGGGATCCAAACCGCACTGTAGAAAAGCCTGATCTTTCTACTGTACGTCAAATCCGATTTCTTACCGAAGATGATTTTCCACCTTTCAATTTTCAGCTACCTGATGGTCAGCTTGCAGGTTTCAACGTTGATCTCGCCCGCGCGATCTGCGCTGAATTAGATGTTCCCTGTACAATCCAGCGTAGAAACTGGGATTTACTAACTTCCTCGTTAAATGATAATAGTGGTGATGCTGTAATTGCATCGATTGCGATCAATACTGAAACGCGTCAGCAAGTGGATTTTACATCGCCCTACTTTCTCACGCCAGGGCGTTTCGTTTTTCGTCGGGACTCAACTTTAAAAGATATTAGTCCAAAAGCCTTAGGCGACCGTCCCGTAGCTGTTGTCGGGGGATCTCGCTACGAGGCCTTTCTTACAGCCTTTTACCCAAAGCTTGTTCGAGTGAATTTTGAAACGCCGGCCCTTACGCGTAACGCCTTGCAGACGGGCCGGGTTCAGGCGGTGTTTGGAGATGCGGTGACATTATCCTATTGGTTGAATGGGCAGGAGGCTGCAAATTGCTGCGAATTTAGAGGAGGACCCTATACAGATCCGCGCTTCTTTGGAGACGGCGTCGGCATCGCAGTGAAAAAGGGTAATGGCGCTCTTAGGCGCGTGCTGGACTATGCGCTTGCCCGGCTCGCGCGACGCGGGGTATTTTCAGAGCTTTATTTTAAATATTTCCCTATTGGACCTTTTTAGACAGCTATTCGATGACCTTTCAATTTTCACCAGGCTGATTGTACTAGGCTTTGTTGGCATAGATGCTTCTTAGTACAAATAATGATCATAACATATTGAAATATATAATCCTTATCTTGAAAAGATCTGCCGGATCACCTGGGTATCATGACTCTTGTCCGACGGGTGGCGGAGTTAACAGCCGGGCGCGTTAACGAAGTTTTCGAATACGCTAGTGCCGCATATTTCAATTACATGCTGCTGGAGGTAATCTTTGGTTAATCGTATTTGTAGTCAGTTTTTGATTGGCTGCAGAGTGTGAGAGTTGGGCTAACGGAAAGATTTATCTTTTTGGCCAGTCCATGAGCGGAGCGGCGCGTATATCCGCCCGGAGTATGAGTGATGTCGAATTCGGGTAAAATTCAGGATGCAGCATCCGCTGCCTTAACCGCAGTCGAAGCGGCGTTGGATGTAAAGACCGCTAGCTCAGAAGAGAGTGATTTAAGAGAACGCGCTGGGCATTCAGATAATAGTTTTGGTAACAATTCTTCAGATTATGCGGCAAGCGGAAGCTCATCCTTGCCGCCAGTGAACACGCCGGAGCTAACTCCCGCAAATGATGATCGTCGTAGCGTCGGCGCTTTACGCCAGGCGCTGAATATTACCCCCAATCATTCCATTATGGCTTTGACGATAGCTTCCATGGCATTTTGGGCAATTTGCTGGACCTTCTACATCTATTTTAACAAAAGTGACATTGTTGATCCTAGCGGCGCGCTTCTCTCTCCAAAGCTTGTACTTGCGCTTGGTGCCCTAATTGGGCCGATCGCTTTTTTATTTATTACAGGATTAATGGCGCGGAGGGCGCACGAAATGCGACTGATTGCGAATTCAATGACAGAAGTCGCGATCAGATTAATTGAGCCTGAAACAATTGCTACTGAGCAAGTTGTCTCTCTCTCACAGGCTATTCGTCGCGAAGCAGCTTCAATGGGAGATGGCATTGAACGAGCTTTGACGCGCGCGGGTGAGCTTGAAGTGATCGTCCGTACTGAAGTCACAAATCTTGAACGATCATACACAGAAAATGAGCGGCGTATTCGGTTATTAATTGATGAACTAACGCGTGAGCGCGAAGCGATTATTGTAAATGCTGATAATGCGCGAACCGCACTATTTGGCGCACGAGATGCACTCTCACAAGAATTAGCAGCAAGTTCGATCCACCTAGCCGAAGCAGTTAGCGCTGCAGGAGAGCGTGTGACCTCTTCGCTGGGCCTAAAGAGCGACGAAATTCGTCTTGCTCTGGAAAAAGCAAGTGATGAATTCGAGTCATCTCTAGATGCGCATGGTCGGGTTGTATCGAATGTATTGTCTGAGGCCGGGAGTGACGTTGTTGCGCGCATGAATGACTCTTCGGATGTTCTTAGTCTGCGTTTTTCCCAGGGTGTAGACGATGCGGCGCGTAAACTTTATGAAAATGGTGAGGCCTTGACAGAGGTGTTTGTTGCGCAAGGAGAAGCTATTGTTCAGCGTTTTGAGGGTCTGGGATCAAGCCTTACGGATTCATTAACTCAGCAAGGCGAGAGCCTGACTTTACAGTTAGCTCAGGCGCATGATGTTATCCATGAGACAATTGCAATTCGTGGCGGTGAGCTTGAGCAGTCACTTGCCCAAACGTCTAATCGCTTATTGACAGGCGTGGGCGCTCAAATAGATGAGGCGCAGGAATTATTTGAAAAATCTGAGGCTCGCCTCCTTAATTTGATGGAGCAATCACAGGAACAAGCAAAAGTTAGCTTTGAGCAGCGTAGTCAGTTATTGGGGCAAACATTAACTGAAAGCCTAACTTTAAGCGCTGCAGCTCTTGTTGAACAGGTCGATTCTGTAAAAGAGCGATTTTTTTCTGTTGCGAGTGAAGCCGTTTCAGCAATAGGCGTTCACGGCGATCAGATGAGTGAAGCAATAGTTGGTAGCTTGCAGCAATTCGAGGATGTAGCGTTAAGGCGTGGCGATGAAATCGCCAATCGCATTGCGGAGCGTGGTGAATATCTAGAGCAAAGTCTAGCGGAGAAAATAAATGCCTTTGAAGAAGTTGTTTCTCGCAACAGCCACGAGACAGTGACGCGCTTAGCTGAGCAAAGCGATCGTGTCACCGTTGTTATGAGTGAAGGTCTTAGTGCATTTGAAGCGGCTGTTTCCGATCAGAGTGAAGAAACCTCAAGCCGCATTCAGGCATGTAGTGACCAAGCATATGCGTCCCTTTCTGGGCGCTTGATAGCTTTTGAAGATGCTGTTCGGCGGTATCATGAGGAATCGCTATCTTATACCGATCAAACAACAAAAAATCTGAATGAAGAAATTAAAAGCTATGTTGATGCGATTCGTCATCACAGCCAGCTGGCGTCAGAAAAACTAATTGACCATAGTCGCGATGTTGAAGGCGCATTAGGCTCAGGTTTGGCAGCTTTCGAAGAAAAAATTATTGAAAAGACAGAACAGGTCGGGCTGCATTTACTAAATCATTCTACGATAGCACAGGAAGAGTTAATGACGCATCTCAATGTTTTTGAAGGTGCAGTCAACCATCACAGTGAACAGGTCAATTCTGCGGTATCCGAGCATGTTAGACGAGTGGAGAGTCTTCTTTCCGAGCGTATGCAAATGTTAGAAAATGCGGGATCAATGGTTGCGCAAGCCATGGAGGGGACTAGAGATAAGGCGCTTAAGGAATTTGAGGCTCATGGCGAGGCCTTGCGCGAGAATATTCGCCAGACAGTTGTTTCTGCAAGTCAGGCGTTGTCAGAGAATTCAGCTGCAGTACAAGAACAATTCGCTGCAACAGCTAGTGATGCTGTTTTGGCGCTTGCTACACAAGGGGAGCGATTAAACGAGGTCCTGGGGGATAGGCTAAATAATTTAGACTCTTCTGTGTTTTCTCAAGGAAAAGAAGTTGTTGAATCCTTAGTTGATCACGGGGCAAAAATTACAACTATATTGAGTGGTCAGTTGAACCAATTAGAGCAAACGTTTGTACGAGATGGCGAAGCGTTAGTTGAGCGCGTTGCTGAACAGACGACATATTTTACAGATAATATTCATGAGAGGCTAAATAAGCTTGAATCTGTCATTAGCGGTGATGGGAGCGCTTTGATAGAGCGACTATCAGAACGCATACAAGAAGCCGATGTAAGATTGAATGAGCAGTCTCAAAAATTTATAGACAGAGTGGATACAAGCTTGTCGGATATCAAGCATACAGTTTCGCAAGGCGGAGAGACGCTTGTTAACGAACTGGCTGTCCAGGTAGACAATTTTAATAATCGCATTGGTGATAATTCTAGGCATTTTTCACAAGAGATAGGCGCGCGTCTGGAAGCTCTCGATGAGGCGGTCAGTATGCGAGGAAGCGATATCATGCACGCGGTAGAGGCGCGCTTAGATCAAATTGACATCCTATTGAATGAAAAGGGTGGCGCGCTTGTTGAAAAATTAGATGATCGAACCAAAGATCTTGCTGTTACTCTATCTCAGAAAATTGATAGTTTTGAAGCCTCAGGCGTTGATCGTGTTAGTGAAACAGTCGAGCGACTCGAACAATTAGCTAAACAGCTGAGTGAGGGGCTAGGGTCTGGTGGCCGTCGTCTTGAAGAGAGTCTTGTAAAACACGCTATTGAAATAGCTAGAATTATGGGAACTGGCGGTCGAGATGTTGTTGCGTCGTTAAACGAGAAACTAAAGGAACTAGAGGACACGCTCTCCGTAAGTGCTGACACATTTGCAGAGCATCTCGATAGTAAGGCTTTTAGGATAGACGCAGCTCTTGATGGTCATGCAACTGCATTTGAGGAAAGTATAGAGCGGCTAGAAAAAAATGTTGTCGATCGCTTAGGCGTGGTTTCACTAGAAATTGATGAGAAAGGTAGTAGAATCGCCGAGGCTATAGATGCTCGGCTTCAAGATATTAATCAAATTCTATCGGAAGCAAGAAATGAGCTTGATACAACATTACGTGGTCATGCTGGTGAACTCGGCCATAATTTAGTTGATCGAATTTCTCAAATAAGCGAAGAGCTGAGTGTCCGGCTTAGTCAGATGGAACACATGCTACACGAACGTGGTGGTAGTGTAACGAGAGAGCTTGAGGCCGCAGGAAATCTCGCTGCACAAACAATCGAGAGCCGTGGCGCATTAATCATCCGAGAAATTGCGCAAAAGCGCGATGAACTTACGCACGCTCTACAAGAGTCACATGCGTCTTTGAATCTAGCATTAGATGAAGGAGCGCATGACTCTATAAAATCGCTGATCGCGATGAATGAGAAAATTCGTCAAGAAATGCCAAATGTTCTCGAGAAACTGGGCGTTACGAACGCCTCGCTTCATGAGATCATGGATCAAACAGGGGGTGGTCTTATACATCTTGAGCGCGAATTAAGTGAGCGTGTTTATGAGTTTCAGCAAGCTTTGACTGAAGTGTCTGGACAGGTCAGAGAATTGAGCTCCATTTCTGGCGAGACAATGCAGGATGCGCATAAAATTGTAGCCGCTCTAGAGGAGCGTCAGGTCAGCTTAAGTCAAAGTGCTCAGAAATTGACTGAAAGCCAACGCGCGCTTGATCTCACTTTTGATCAACGAAAAAGTTCTTTGGATCAACTTGTCCTCGTGCTTGATGCGAAGCGCTCTGAGTTCGAGCGCTCTATGGAAGGATTTGTTGACTCAATGGTACGTTCTGTTCACGCAGTTGAGTCTCGGGCTCAGGATATTGGTGGAGTGATCTCTGTAACAACTGACCAGGCTGCTCAGTTGATTGAAGAACGTTTCGCGCATGTAAGAGCGGCTGCTGAGAATGAGCGGGCGCAGACAGCTCAATCGCTTCGCGTTGCTTTTTCTGAAGCCACAGACGAAATTAATCTGATGTTTGCTGAAACTCAGAAAAAATTCCAGATCGCGACTGGCGAAATACGAGGATTAGCCAAAGAAATTCATCAAGAGCTAGAGGCGACCCGGGAGGAGCTTCGCAGAGGCGCTAGTGAATTACCTCGAGAGGCGGCAGAACAGTCTGCGGCTTTCCGCCGCGTCGTTACTGATCAAGTTAAATCTCTCGCTGATTTAACAGATATGATGGCTCGGACAGGACGGAGTATTGAAACTGCAGATATGCCGTCTCGTCGGTCGTCAGAACCCACTCGAGTTGATGCATCTAGAGCGCGTATGACCCCGCCTCCGATACCGCAACGTGCTAAATCTGAACCGCAGGGTGGTTGGCTGAGTGATCTGCTAGAGCGCGCCTCTCGTGATGAGAGCGTGGCACCTGCTCCGATAAATAACGGCGGAGCTCTTGAGCGGCTTACGTTAGATATAGCGCGACTTATCGATGATCTAGCCGTTTCTGAAGCTTGGAGGCGATATCAAAGAGGAGAAAAGGGTGGGCTGTTTAGTCGCCGGCTCTACACGCAACAGGGTCGTCAAACTTTTGAGGAGATTTCACGCCGTTATCGCGTAGATCCAAATTTTAGGACGGCAATGGATCAATATATTCGTAATTTTGAAGAAAGAGTTGTTGAAACGACCCGTAACGATCGTGATGGTAGTAGAACCCTGGCACTTCTGACGGCTGACGCAGGCAAGGTTTATACAATGCTGGGCCACGCTGCAGGACGGTTTGATTAATAATGAGTCCTCTTAAGTCTGGCATAGGTTCCTAGAAATGAACGGATCTTTCATTAATGTGTTTAGTCAATTTTTTAAAAAATAAGGTGCGATTTAGTAAAAATTGTTGAGCTTATTGCGGTTGTTCTTGAGTATTCTCTTGTTCTTTGGCTTCTATTTCGACGTCAGTATCCTTTGTTGACCTCACTTTGAAAGTGTTTTGATAGGTCTTGCCTTCATGCCGAGCGATGGCGACATAATCTCCTTCCGCTAGAACTAAGGAGGGAAATGCGCCGATGAGCTCTCTAATAACATCGCCGCCAGGAGTGAGAATAGAAAAGCTAGTATTCGCCAGTGCCTCGCCGCCAGGCGCTTTAACCAGTTTAAGCGTGATAGTCGCCGCGCGGTGTCTCAGTGTTGCTTCAATGATTTTCCCCAAAGGTACTTTCAGATCTGCTGTAACAACAGAGTTTGTCGCATTATTTCCGCCCTGAGCTCCTTGAGAAGTATCTAGAAGCGTTGATACAATGTGATAAGAGCCCTCAGGCAAACAAATGACTTCTTCAGCTCGTGCATTCGCAAGAATCAATTTTGCTTCAGAGTTGCCTCTGTCGGGTACGTAGACTGAAATAGACAATCTTTGCGCAGGGATTTTACTTTCGCCTAGCATATCAACAAGTTTTAATCCACCTGCATTCAGCGGCAATCTCTCTGAGTGATTATGGCCTTCAATGACAAGACGCCGTGTAGCTCCAGCTAATCCGTATGCCGCATGTACGACATAGGTGCCGTCTACCAAATGTATGGTTGGTGAATCTTCGTCGGATTGTGCGATAAGTTTGTGCGATCCGTCTGGCTGGGTAATTTCTTCAAAAACCCGCCACGTGACGCCAGATCGAATATGTTGAATGTCATTAGGGCTAAGCGTCGCAGCTAGTCTTACAGCCCAGGTTTGTTCTTCGTTAGTTGGGGCAGTTGTTGTTCCTGCTCCATGACGCGTTGGCGTAGGTGGGACCGCCTGCGCGGCAGACGCGAAGGAAATCAAGAGAAGTGTAAGGCCAGTCAGCGATTTAATTAATTTGAGCATGCTCATAACATTCATTGTAAGCCGCGGATCATGGCGTTTTGTCGATCAAAGAGTGTCAAAGATTACTTTTATTGCATCAATATCATTCATTTTACTCGTTATTATCCCCTTATACCCCTCTTGTCGCGCCCGTAGGTAGTGAGCTGGGGTAGTTTGTTCATTTTGCTGAAATGCAAGGAGTGCCGGCTTATTGGCCGCAGCAGCCGCAAAGATTACTAAGGCGCGAGCAATGGCGATGTTTTCTCGATTCTCACAGCCTCGGCAGCCCATCGTGTTGGATAGAATGCCTTCATCGAAAGCAATGGCAATAAGCCGTGATGGTGCTGATGTATATTCAGCTAGGGTAAAAATTGACTCGGGAGTCACTGAAGCTTGAGCGATGATCCAAGTATCGTTTTCGATTAAGCCGCATTGAGCTTCTGCAACAGCAAGGATAGCGTCAAGTTGTTGTAGGGTACTGCCCCTAGTGCAATTTTCCAGAAAAATTCCTGTAATCCCTAGTTCAAGAAAATAAGCGAGATACTTTTCTTTTAATGCATCAGCATTTATGTGGCAGCTGAGAAAAATATTGGATTCTTCCCGTTGTTGACGCAAGCTAACGCAGGCATGAATGAGAGCTGAATAATCAGAATATCTCGCTATCTGATCTGAATCTGTTCGGAGTATAAAATTATTAACGTCTTTTTTTGGAAGGCTTAAGATATCATTAATATCCTCTGGTTCTAACAGTAATGCTGATTTTAGAGATTGGACGAAATGGCTCATCATTCTTGTGCTTTACATATTTACGTTAAATATTTTTCTGGACAGGAGGTAAAATTCTCTGCGGTGATTAGAGTAGAACTAATTTTTGCTGATATATGTTTATGCCTTAGGGTCAATTTCATAAGGTATTTTATGCTGTTAGGTTCTAATATAAGAATTGTTCACGCAAAATACGCTCTTCAAGGGAATGGCCTGAATCATGCAGTAATATAAGATGTGCTTTATGATCCATTTCGATATCAACATAAGAAAGATCTCGAAATTCGTCATGGTCGGCCACTACTGAAACTGGACGTTTCGCCGCTTCTAGCACTTCAATGCGTACTTTTGCTGCGTCAGGAAGAAGTGCGCCACGCCAGCGCCTTGGTCGGAAGGCTGAGATAGGGGTTAATGCTAATAGTGGAGCATCTAGCGGTAATATCGGGCCATTAGCAGAAAGATTATAGGCAGTAGATCCTGCGGGCGTGGCGACGAGTACGCCATCCGTTACAAGCTCTGGCAGGCGCTCCTGGCTATTTACGAGAATACGAAGTTTAGCAATTTGAGAGGTTTGTCTTAAGAGCGACACTTCATTAATTGCATGTGCAGAAAACTGATCATTGCGCACATTGACGGCTTTTATCAGAAGGGGATGTATGATTGACGCCTTTGCGTCGCTAATACGTTTGCGAAGGTTGGCTTCGCGGTATTGGTTCATTAAAAAGCCTACGGAGCCCCTATTCATGCCATAAATAGGCTTGCCGGTTCCCATATAACGATGCAGTGTGCGAAGCATCAGACCATCACCGCCAAGCGTGACGATGCAGTCTGATTCCTCGGGTGGAGCCTCCCCGTATTTTTCAGCTAATCTTTGGCGCGCATCGTCTGCTTCCGGCGTTCCGGAAGATATGAAGGCAAGTTTTTTAGCAGCATTAGAAAAGTCGCCTGCGCCGACCATGGTACCAAATCCTCTACTGGTAAATATAGCAAGAGGCGCGCCTTTGGGATACTCCATCCTTGCGTTATTTAAGACTTCTCTTTGATAAACTTTCATAGAACTATGTTCGGAAGGGTTCTGGGCCGGCTCCCAGCCATGCGGCGCCGCGGACACCGCTAGAATCGCCATGTTGGTTTTTTAGTATTTTTGTCTCTAGTCGATCAGTAGTAAATGCATGCGCTGCTACTTTGTCATTCAGTCCAAAATAAATTTCATTAATATTGGATAACCCGCCTCCCAGAACAATAATGTCAGGATCGTAAATATTTATCAGCATAGCCAGTGCGCGCGCTAGTCGGTCCTGATATCTCGCTAGAGTCTGCAAAGCAGGGCCATCGCCTTGCCGGCTCAAAGCCATAATTTCTTTTGCAGTTTTTTCTTCGCCTGTATGCGATTTAAAATCATCTGCAAGAGCTCCGCCACAGAGAAATGTTTCAATACAGCCTTGATGACCGCAAAAACATTTTTTGCCCGGATATTCTGTTTCGCGCATCCAAGGCAGAGGCGTATGTCCCCATTCTCCAGCGATATGGTTGCAGCCTGAAATAATCTTTCCGTCTATGACCATTCCTCCTCCCACGCCAGTGCCGAGGATGACGCCGAAAATACTGTTTCCGCCTTTGCCTGCGCCATCTATCGCCTCAGAAAGAGCAAAACAATTGGCGTCATTTTCGACTTTTACGGGACGCTGGAGAGTTTTTGTTAAGTCTTCTAGTAAAGCTTTTCCATTTACGACGGCAGTGTTTGATCCACGAATAAGTCCAGTGTGTTTTGATAAAGATCCTGGACCGCACAAGCCTACAGTGCCCCGTTGATTTAGTTCGAGTTCAAGATCATGCACCAATGCGCCGATTGACCTTGTAATTGCGGCATAATCATCTCTTGGCGTTGCAACACGCCTTCTAGCGCAGATTGCGCCACTTACATCAAGCGCAGCGGCCTCAATCTTTGTTCCGCCGAGATCTATGCCGATACGAATTGATTCTTGGCTCATTTTCTTTGAACCCGGTCAAGATGAAGCGCGTTTTGCAGTGCGCTAAAGCTATCTGGGTCAATCAACGCCGAGTCAAGATCAAGGTTGGTAACTCTTGAGTCTTTCCAGACCGCTCCTGAAAAATCCGCGCCTGATGCGTTTGCGTCGCTGAGATTAGCTTCTGTGAAATTTACATGCGCTGCATGTGCAAAACGTAAGTCCACGCTCATGAGGTTAGCCTTTTTAAAACTGGCGCCCTCAAGCCGTGTTGAGTGTAAAATAGCGCGCATTAATCCCATAGATTGATTTTTCATATCAGCGGATAGATCTGCTTCATTAAATATAGTTTCGCGGAGGCTTGCTCCAGTTAAATCCGCTGTTAATCTTATGCTGCTAAAGTTAGCTTTATCAGCTCTAATACGCTGCATTTGCGTAGCGAATGCATGAGCGCCTTTAAGAGAGGCGTTGGTTAGGTTGGCTTCAATCAGCCAAGCTTGATCAAGATTAGCTCCCTCTAGATTGGCGTTCTTGAGGTCTGTTTTATTCAAGCGCGCTGCATAAAAATTACCTCCAGAAAGGTTTAGGCCAGAGAGATCTAGACCGTTGAGACTTTTCCTTGAAAAATCCAGCGGTACACCAGTTGAATGATCGATTATCGCCTTTTCTATGTCGGCGCGCGTTATTTCTGCTTGCGAATAGGCAGGTTGTTCAAGATCGACGCCATGCAACATATCTTGTCCGAATGTGGGATAAGATAACATCATGCTTGCTAAGACGAGCATGACGGGGAAGAAAAACATAAATTTTTTATATTTTTGAAGGTTCTTAAACATTAGCGCGCCTTTTCATAATAATGAGGATATTGCGGCTTCTGCGTTGACTAACCGGAACAGCGCGCTAATTCTCAAACTTGCTCCGAGCAATATAGAAATATAGTTTTGTTCAGAGCGGAACAAGTTCTTTTCTTAACAAGGAAAGATGTAGTTTTTAGATCAAAATATGTATGTAACGAAATTAGTGCGAGAAATTAAAAATTGTTTTTTAAAGCCTCTAAAAAAGTTGATAGACCTTTGCGAGCGAGCGCATCTGCGCGTTCGTTCATTTCATGTCCAGAGTGTCCCTTGATCCAATGCCATTCAACTTGATGAAGAGCCTTTGCGGCATCAAGACGTTGCCATAGCTCAATATTCTTAACCGGTTTCCGGTCTGCAGTTCGCCAGCCACGGGCCTTCCAACCTGTTATCCAGCTTGTTATCCCCCCCCGAACATATTGAGAGTCGGTATAAAGATTTATGTCGCAGGGCCGCGTCAGCGTCTCAAGAGCCATGATTGCAGCTGTAAGCTCCATTCGATTGTTGGTTGTTTGCGCCTCACCGCCGCTTAATTCTTTCTCATGAGTTCCAAATCGCAGTATCGCTCCCCACCCCCCTGGGCCGGGATTTCCTGAGCAAGCGCCGTCCGTCCAAATTGAAACTTTCTCTGTCACGAATTTAGACCATAATCTTTAAAGCCCGTCATTGTCTGATGAAAGCGAAGTTTGACAAGATATTCTCGTGGGTCCTTGGGACGCACTAAGGCTCCTTTTGGCACATTGAGCCAATCAACAAATCGCGTCAAAAGAAAGCGCATAGCAGCGCCTCGTACGAGCCAAGGAAATGCTTGAATCTCATTTTCAGTTAGTTTGCGAACACTTTGGTAGGCATTAATCATCGCAACACAGCTTGCAGGTTGAAAGCGCTGGTTACTATCGAAGCACCAAGCATTCAAGCAAATTGCAAGATCATAGGCTAAAGCATCGAAACATGCGAAGTAAAAATCAATAAATCCTGAAATATGATTTTCAAGAAAAAAAACATTATCGGGAAATAGATCTGCATGTATAACCCCAAGAGGGAGATTTTCTGGCCAATTTTGCTCTAACAAATGAAGTTCTTTTTCGACAAATTCGCGCAGCTCTTCTGAAATTTCTGAAGCGCGCTCAGCGTAAGGAGAAAACAAAGGACGCCATGCGTTAATTGACAGTGTATTTGTACGTTTCATCTTAAAGCCAGCGCCAGCAAGATGGAGCCTTGCGAGCGCTTCTCCCAATGCAGCGCAATGCTTGGATTCTGGATGATGGATTGCATAACCATCAAGGAATGTGACGATTGCGGCAGGACGCTCCGCTAAACGTCCAAGCGTTTCTCCGGCTTTGTTTTTTACAGGTTGAGGGCAGGATAAGCCACTCGCTGCAAGGTGTTCCATTAATGAGAGAAAAAAAGGAAGTTCTCGCTCCTCTACACGTTTTTCATAGAGCGTGAGAATAAAGCTCCCGCTTTCTGTGTGCAGAAAATAGTTTGAGTTCTCGACGCCTTCAGCAATGCCTTTGCAGGAAAGCAATTTGCCGATTCTATAAGAGGCGAGAAAATTGATTAGATCCGAATCGTCAACTTCAGTATAAACCGCCATGGATAAGTCCGGATCCGCGGTTAGGCCAGCGCGCGTAGCTCTTTTGGAAGAGGAAAAGATACGCTTTCATTGGCGGTGGAAACCATTTCTACTGTGATGTCATATCTCTCAGCAAACGCGTCCATGATTTCCTCAACGAGGACTTCTGGCGCGGAGGCGCCGGCAGTAATGCCAAGGGAGGTGATCGAGCCAAAAATTGACCAGTCAATTTCACCGCGTCCTTGAACTAATTGGGCAGGGGCACCAGCGCGTTCAGCCACTTCACGTAATCTCTGAGAGTTAGAAGAATTTGGCGAGCCGACGACAATTACTGCATCAACATGCGGGGCGACTTCTTTAACTGCAGCTTGACGATTTGTCGTTGCATAACAAATGTCCTCTTTATGTGGCCCTACAATAAGCGGGAAACGACGGGTTAATGCGCTCACTATTTCCCTAGAGTCGTCAAGAGAAAGCGTAGTCTGAGTCACATAGGCCAAGTTACTTTCATCTTCGAGTTTTAATTTTTCAATATCCTCAAGGGACTCAACGAGTATTACTACCCCCTCTGGTAATTGGCCCATTGTGCCAACAACTTCTGGGTGTCCTGAATGGCCTACGAGCAGAATTCGTCGACCGCGACGCCAATGTATTTCCGCTTCTCTATGCACTTTGGTGACGAGCGGACAGGTCGCATCAATCGCCAGCAAATTCCGTGCGCTTGCTTGGGCTGAAACAGATTTTGCGACGCCATGGGCAGAAAAAATGACTGGGGCGGTTGTCTCTGGAATTTCTTCGAGTTCTTCGACAAAAATAGCCCCTTTGCCTTTCAATGACTCTACAACATACCGATTGTGCACAATTTCATGGCGCACATAGACAGGAGGGCCATATTTTGCCAGAGCGCGCTCTACTGCATCAATGGCGCGCACAACGCCGGCGCAGAAGCCGCGAGGCGAGCATAATAAAATTTTTAGCGGCGGGAGGGCGCGACGAGTTTGAAGATCCATCTTTACGCTTTCGGCAAGAGCAGCCTCCGCAGAGCTAAAGGCTGAGCTGGGCTGGGTACTTTCGCAACTGATGTCGCGCGGCTGCAGCTCTGTCAAGTTGCTCAGGGGGGCTAGCGGACTCGGCGTTTGGATTTAGTTCATTTAGTCTCTTCTAAACGCCGAGAGTCCCAAGGCCTCAAGCATTGAAATGGTCAGTTGATTCGTCGAGCCGCCCACTACGTATTTTGGCAAGTGAATTTTGTAAGGGGGATAAAAATGGCAGATATCAATATGCTTCTTTCAACGGCTCAAGAGGGCCGGTTGGCTTCAAATCTTGCACAGCGGTTTAACCTAAGTGAGGAAGAGATTAATAAATCTATTCAAGCTCTTGGATTAGCGCTTGCCTATGGGATGGACCGCGCAGTTGAGCAGCCCCAGCATTTTGAAAAATTGGTTCAATGCCTCTGTGTCTCTTCCAATTGTTGCGCCCATGATCACAGCGAAGCCGCATATAGCGCTGATTCACTAGCCCGGGGACAAACGGCCATTCTCAGTCTTTTTGGCTCCGAGGCGCAAACAAATGAAATTTTGCAAGTGACTTCTCGGCAGAGCGGCGTGTCAACGCAGATTCTTCGTCAGTTATTGCCAATTATTGCTTCAGTTTTATTCAGTGGGCTTTCTAAGTCGTTAAATGAGCAGGGACTTGGCGGGTTGCTGTCCAAACTCATCAACTCTGGGACGCTCGGTGGGCTCCTTGAGCAATTGGCTGGAGGACAGCTCTCGCGAGGAAGCAACTCAAACAAAGACCTGGATGATCTCCTTGGACAGGTGCTGGGCGGGAACGCGCACTCTCAGGGGTCTCCGCCAATTTCGCCACCTCGGACTGAAAAGCCCCAAGGCGATGCGCCGCTTGGCGGCCTCCTTGGTGGTCTGTTGAACTCTATCTTGGGGAAGAAGCGGTCAACTCCCGGCAATTTTAATCGCGACATCGAGACGAGCCGTACGGGCCCTATCGATCCTTTGGGCAGGGACGGGGGAAAGCCCACTTCAGAAATAGGGAGAGAGTTTGATCAGGCGCAATTGGAGCAAGCGCTTGAGAAAGTCAAGCAATCACTCCAAATTGACGGCGCCAGTCCGCAGAATAGGGAGAGCACGACGGATCTAGATAAGCTGTTGGGTCAGCTATTTGGTCGCTAAACGCGCAAAGCTCGCACAAACGCTACGCAAAGTACAAAAGCATTAATTTGAAAGGCTGACGCTTTTGTATAACGCTCCATGAGCAACGGATTTATGCTAAGGCCTTAGCTACTGCTACGCTTGCTGCGTAGAAGTTTTACAACAAAAGCGCTAATCACTACTCCGCTAGCGCCAATCACTGACAAAGAGCGTTCGAGCGCTTGATGATCTATATAATTAGTCAGGTAATTGCTCACAATTAAATCGCTAGCCATCATTTCCCCGCTAACCCAGCCCAGCAAAGCTGCCCCCGCCCAAACCAACAAAGGAAAGCGTTCGAGAGTTTTCAACAAAAAACCTGCGCCAAACATCACGATCGGCACAGATAATACTAACCCAAAAATAATTAAGTGTGCTGAACCGCGCGCAGCGCCAGCAATGGCAATAACATTATCTAGCGACATGACTGCATCGGCCATGATGATAGACATGACGGCCCCCCATAAATTGGGCTTGGCTTTGACGTCTGAGGGTTCGGTCTCGTCAATTAATAGTTTAATGGCGACAAGAAGTAAGAGGAGTGAGCCGGCAGCCTTCAATAACGGTACGCCCAAGAGCTCAACGACGATAAGGGTAAAAATAACGCGTAAAATCACTCCACCGAGCGCGCCAAGGAACACTCCCCAGCGGCGCTGGTGTTGAGGCAGCTGTCGGCATGCGAGCGCTATTAGGATCGCATTATCGCCCGAGAGCAAAATATTGATCCAAATAATCTCAAAAATTTCCCAGCCTATGGCCGGGTCCTCATATATCATTTCTATTCCATTCAAGGCGCTCAGGATAAATTACGATATTTATCTTGTTCGTTAAATTAATAATGCGCGTGAAAAAAGGCCAATGACGAAAATATTTTGTAAAAAGGAGTGGTTAAGAGCCTAGTTTGTCTTGGGAATAGAATGTTGCCTAGCGAGGGAGAGTCTTTTTGGCTTTTTCCAGCCGCAAAGGCTTAAATCTTTTTGGCTTTTTTAGCGAAATTTGACCGAAGCTTTTGGCTGTTGTCCAAAAACAAGCAGGCAAGAGAATATTTTAAAAAGAGGTAACATCGCTGGGTGTTTTGTATAGTAATGCTTTCACGAGTGAGTCTTTTATCAGACGGTCAAGAGATATTAATTGTTTGATCAATTGTGCGAGATTGTTGAGAGGGAATTGTGTAGCGCTGTCTGACAAAGCGTTTTTTGGGTTGGGGTGCGTCTCAATAAAAATGCCAGCAATTCCAACAGCAACTGCTGCTCGGGCTAGTATTGGCGTAAAACGCCGATCGCCACCGGAGCTAGAGCCAAGGGCTGTAGGGTATTGTGAAGCGTGAGAGGCGTCAAAAATAACTGGCGCGTTTGTTTCTTTCAAAATTGAAAGAGAACGCATGTCCACAACAAGATTGTTATACCCAAAACTTGTTCCGCGTTCAGTAATGATTACTCCTCGAAATTTTTGGGTATGTGTTTTCTCTATAGCGTGAAGCATGTCTTCTGGCGCCATGAAGGGGCCTTTTTTGATATTGACAGGCAGGCCAGTATTTGCTGCGGCGATAAGGAGATCTGTTTGCCTACTGAGTAAGGCTGGAATTTGTATAAGATCTATGTAAGGAGCGACCTTTGCGCATTGTGCGCATTCATGGACATCCGTTGTGATGGGCAGGCTCGTAAATTTCTTGATTTCCTCAAAAATGGTCAGGGCCGCCTCAAGTCCTATGCCTCGCGGGCTCTGACTGCTTGTACGATTAGCTTTATCAAATGACGCTTTAAAAATTATTTTAACTCCTAGTTGATCGCTAATTTGGGCTAATTCTTGCGCAATCTCAATCGCCATGCCTTGGTTTTCTAGAACGCAGGGGCCAGCAATGATCGTTAGGGCGTGATCATTGCAAATTGTCGCACTTCTTGGGCCTTGTCCAACGATAACTACCGTCACGATCTGTCTCTCATAGCTTAATCAATTATGTAAGATTCTTGCATAAAGCAGGAAGTGGAAGGTTTTCAGATCATAGATGATACATGCGCGACTCATTGCTGAGCTAAGATAGATGAGAATAGGAGGTGACGCGAGGACGTATTCCTTTAAAGGCAGCGAGAGAAATAATATTTAAAAGAGTCAAGGGTTAAATAAACAACAGGCAAGGCGTAAGGAGCAATAATTTTTATGCTTTTCCGCCAAGAACTAGGATTATTATAATTTAAGCGACCTGTTAAATCGTTTCTTATTCCTGATAAGCTGGTTTTCTTGTCAATACTTTTGACGCCGCTTTTGGTGTATAGTCTTTAAAAAACTCTGCCAGAACATAACAATAAATTGCT
>BJGJ01000012.1:2500-28414 GCA_014190435.1 Methylocystaceae bacterium
AATCTTACAAGCCGCTGCCGAGCGGTGGGCGTCGATAATGAGAGTGATCAAGTGTCTTAAGGGTATTCGGTGGATGCCTTGGCGCTGAGAGGCGATGAAGGACGTGGTACGCTGCGATAAGCCGTGGGGAGGTGCGAACAACCTTTGATCCGCGGATTTCCGAATGGGGGAACCCATCTTCGATCTCTGCAACTCCGAGTTTCGTACTCGGGTTGTCGTAAGACATTCGAGGCGCGAGCCTCGGATTTGTAGAGATCAAATGAAGATATTTATGACTGAATTCATAGGTCATAAAAGCGAACCTGGTGAACTGAAACATCTAAGTAACCAGAGGAAAGGACATCAACGAGACTCCGTTAGTAGTGGCGAGCGAACGCGGACTAGGCCAATGCCTCTGTTTCTCTAACTGGAACCGATTGGAAAATCGGGCCATAGTGGGTGATAGCCCCGTACGGATTTCGAGGAACAGTGGATTTGAGTAGGGCGGGACACGTGAAATCCTGTTTGAACATGGGGAGACCACTCTCCAAGCCTAAGTACTCCTCAGCGACCGATAGTGAACTAGTACCGTGAGGGAAAGGTGAAAAGCACCCCGACGAGGGGAGTGAAACAGTCCCTGAAACCGGATACCTACAAACAGTCGGAGCCCGCAAGGGTGACGGCGTACCTTTTGTATAATGGGTCAGCGACTTAAAGTAACGAGCAAGCTTAAGCCGATAGGCGTAGGCGCAGCGAAAGCGAGTCTGAATAGGGCGTTCAGTTCGTTGCTTTAGACCCGAAACCGAGTGATCTAGCCATGAGCAGGTTGAAGGTGCGGTAACACGCACTGGAGGACCGAACCGGTGTCTGTTGAAATAGACTCGGATGACTTGTGGTTAGGGGTGAAAGGCCAACCAAACTCGGAAATAGCTGGTTCTCCGCGAAAGCTATTTAGGTAGCGCCTCGCATGAATACTCCAGGGGGTAGAGCACTGGATGGGCTAGGGGGTCCCACAGACTTACCAAACCCAACCAAACTCCGAATACCTGGAAGTAATGTGCGGGAGACACACAGTGGGTGCTAACGTCCATTGTGGAGAGGGAAACAACCCAGACCAACAGCTAAGGCCCCAAATTCGTGGCTAAGTGGGAAAGGATGTAAGAATCCCAAAACAACCAGGAGGTTGGCTTAGAAGCAGCCATCCTTTAAAGAAAGCGTAACAGCTCACTGGTCTAAATAAGGGTTCTCGCGCCGAAGATGTAACGGGGCTCAAGCCACGAGCCGAAGCTTTGGGTTCACCGTAAGGTGAGCGGTAGCGGAGCGTTCCGTAATCCGTCGAAGGAGTAGCCGTGAGGCGCTCTGGAGGTATCGGAAGTGCGAATGCTGACATGAGTAACGAGAAACACTGTGAAAGACAGTGTCGCCGAAAGTCCAAGGGTTCCTGCGTAAAGTTAATCTTCGCAGGGTTAGCCGGCCCCTAAGGCGAGGCCGAAAGGCGTAGTCGATGGGAACCACGTTAATAATCGTGGGCCAGCAGGTGGTGACGCGTTGCGGAAGTCGTTCGGACTTACTGGATTGTCCGGGCGGCCTAGCAGCGCCAGGAAATAGCCCCTGCAATAGACCGTACCCGAAACCGACACAGGTGGACAGGTAGAGTATACCAAGGCGCTTGAGAGAATGACGTTGAAGGAACTCGGCAATTTACCTCCGTAACTTCGGAATAAGGAGGCCTTTCGTTCGCGCAAGCGGGCGGGAGGGGCACAGTCCAGGGGGTGGCAACTGTTTATCAAAAACACAGGGCTCTGCGAAATCGTAAGATGACGTATAGGGTCTGACGCCTGCCCGGTGCCGGAAGGTTAAGAGGAGGAGTGCAAGCTCTGAATTGAAGCCCCGGTAAACGGCGGCCGTAAATATAACGGTCCTAAGGTAGCGAAATTCCTTGTCGGGTAAGTTCCGACCTGCACGAATGGCGTAATGACTTCCCCGCTGTCTCCAACGTCAGCTCAGTGAAATTGAATTCCCCGTGAAGATGCGGGGTTCCTGCGGTCAGACGGAAAGACCCCGTGCACCTTTACTGTAACTTTGTACTGGCATTCGTGTCGGCATGTGTAGGATAGGTGGTAGGCTTTGAAGCATGGGCGCCAGCTCGTGTGGAGCCATCCTTGAAATACCACCCTTATCGTCATGGATGTCTAACCGCGATCCGTTATCCGGGTCCGGGACAGTGCATGGTAGGCAGTTTGACTGGGGCGGTCGCCTCCCAAAGAGTAACGGAGGCGCGCGATGGTGGGCTCAGAGCGGTCGGAAATCGCTCGTTGAGTGCAATGGCATAAGCCTGCCTGACTGCGAGACAGACAAGTCGAGCAGAGACGAAAGTCGGTCATAGTGATCCGGTGGTCCCTCGTGGAAGGGCCATCGCTCAACGGATAAAAGGTACGCCGGGGATAACAGGCTGATAACCCCCAAGAGTCCATATCGACGGGGTTGTTTGGCACCTCGATGTCGGCTCATCACATCCTGGGGCTGGAGAAGGTCCCAAGGGTTCGGCTGTTCGCCGATTAAAGTGGTACGTGAGCTGGGTTCAGAACGTCGTGAGACAGTTCGGTCCCTATCTGCCGTGGGTGTAGGAGAATTGAGAGGATTTGTCCCTAGTACGAGAGGACCGGGATGAACATACCTCTGGTGGACCTGTTGTGGCGCCAGCCGCAGTGCAGGGTAGCTATGTATGGACGGGATAACCGCTGAATGCATCTAAGCGGGAAACCCACCTCAAAACGAGTTCTCCCTTGAGAGCCGTGGAAGACGACCACGTTGATAGGCCGGGTGTGGAAGTGCGGTGACGCATGGAGCTGACCGGTACTAATAGCTCGATTGGCTTGATCGCTCTCATTTATCGACACCCATACTTGGGTTGAATAGAAAATTCATTTGCTTCTTATTGTGTTTCGCCGGCCTGGTGGCCTTCGGCGGAGCGATCAGACCCGATCCCATCCCGAACTCGGCCGTCAAACGCTTCTGCGCCAATGGTACTATGTCTTAAGACCTGGGAGAGTAGGTCGTTGCCAGGCCTGCCAAGCACAATAACCCTCTTTATTTTGATGACTTTAGCTGCGTAGCAGCGCCCTTTTCTCCGGAAAAACCTAAAATTTTACTCTTTGCGCCGAATTTAGACGCATTGAGGCGCTTTGACTTCTTGACGATTGTGCGGTGCAGCACTATTTTTAATGTAACGCAGCAAGTTCTCTTGTTTCGTCGCCCTCCTTGGGCGTTTCCTCCCTAGACTTGGGCCGCTAGTGATCTGGCGGCCCTTTTTCTTTTTTTTCACCGCAATTTGTCTTATGCTTTTTTATGCCAAACTCACTTTGGCCTATTCTCTCGTGCCCTCTCACGCGCGAATGTGGCAATATAAGGCGGTCTCCTAGAGCCCGTTGCGCAAATGGTAAAAGGTCTAAAATGAAGATTAAACTTGGGCTTGTCGCTCTCCTGACATTTTGTTTCATGTCTGCGCCCGTTTCGGCGTCAAAACTTTCAGAAAAGCTCATTGACGACGCCAAGGAAGCCTGTGTTACCGGTGAAAAAGGCAAATTTGATCAAGGACGCAACGCCATCACAACGATAGATCTCAACGGCGATAAAACTGTTGAAGAGATTATCGATTCATCCAAATTCACCTGTTCAACAACAAAAACGCTTTACTGCGCTACAGGCGGTTGTCCCATTACAGTTATTGTTAATGACAAACCAACTGAATTTCTGGCGCATAAATGGCGCGTTATAGACTGGGATGGTCAAAAGATTCTTCTCTTGTCTATTCATCACAGCGCGTGTGGCGATGATAATGGCGCTTGTTTCTCAGCATTTGTTTTAACGGATAAGGGCTTTCGTAGCGTTGCAGATAAATAATAAATTCATCTGCTTTTTGGCTAAAAGCTCATGCCTGATGTGATCTACGGCATTTAAATAGGAAGATTAATTATGAAATTATCATCCTTCATTTTATCAAGCGTATTGATTGTTGGCGCAAGCTTTTCAAGTTTAAACGCGTAGGCTCTTCCAATGACGTCGCTAACAAATCAATTCAACGCCGGGCCGTAAGTTGAAATGATTTATGGCGGCTGTGGACCTTACGGGCATCGCGGTCCTTGGGGCGTTGTCGAGCAGGGGGACAGTGGGGCGGTGGCTATTATGGCTTGCGCCGTCGACCTTATGCCTATCGCCCCTATTATGCGCCGGCTTATCATCCGCTTTGGGGCTTTGGTCCAGCCTATTGGTAAGAAGCGCTTTACGTTCTCACTAACTAGACTGCTTATGCTTTATATATTTTAGGCGTCACGCAATTACGTGAAAAAAAGATCCCGATACATTGCCAGCTCTTAGGCCGGCGGATTTTTCTTCTGACTCATATGCATCGCGCACCAAAGCAAAAGGCGCGCCTTCTTCTTTTGTAATTGTCGCATAATGAAATTCATGACCGCGTAACAGCTGATTTGCTTTTCCCAAGCAGTGATCTGCCGCTAATCTTGCTTGGCGATAGCCTAGATGTAATTTCCTTTTTGCAAAACTGGTTTCTAGTTCAATTAAACCTAACATCGGAGCCGTTGTGCCGGTTGCGTCAGTAAGTGTTTTTCCTAACACCATGAAGCCGCCGCATTCTCCATGAACGGAGCGCGTTTGCGCAAAATTTCTAACGCCGTTTAAAAAATGATCTGCATGCGCGAGTTTTTGCGTATGAAGTTCAGGATAGCCACCTGGCAACCAGCACAGATCGCAGTCGTTTTGCGGTGCTTGATTTTCTAAGGGTGAGAAAAAATAAAGCTCGGCGCCCGCTTTGCGCCAAGCTTGCGTTACATGCGGATAAAGAAAAGAAAAAGCCTCGTCGCGCGCAATCGCTATTCTTTGCGCTGGCGGCAAGAGTTTGTTTGACGCTCCTGAAGTCGCCAGATGGTTTGAGGATTGGCTAAGAGTAATGAGTTGTTCAATATTGACATGTTTTTCTACAAAATCGGCTAATTGATTGAGGCGGAGTTCAAGATTATCTGTTTCTGCTGCTTGGATGAGGCCCAAATGTCGTTCGGGCAGAATTTGTGTGTCGTCTTTCGGGAAGGCTCCTAAAATCGGCAGAGATATTTTAGCTATTTCTCCGGTAACGAGAGAGAGATGTCTTGGGCTGCTGCAGCGATTTAGGACAACGCCAGCGAAGGTTAGTTTGGGATCATGAGTGGCTAATCCGAGCAACAGCGCCGCAGCGGTTTGCGCTTGGCCGGATATGTCGTGGATTAGAAGAACGGGCCAGCCGAGTAACTGGGCGATATCTGCGCTTGCGCCAACCCCTGAGGCCCCCTGAGGCGCGCCATCAAACAGTCCCATAGCGCCTTCAGCGATAATAATATCGGCGTTTTCCTGAGCGCTTTGTACAATATCTTGAATAAGTTCGCCCGACATGGCCCAAGAGTCGAGGTTGAGGCTCGGGCGTCCTGTCGCGGCAGTATGAAAAGCTGGGTCAATATAGTCAGGCCCGCATTTGACGGCGCTCACCCGTAAGCCTCGACGCGCCAATGCGCGCATAAGGCCCAATGCAAGGGTTGTTTTTCCAGATCCCGAACGCGCGGCGGCAATGAGAAGAGCGGGCGGGCTCATGCGCCGCCTTTTAGTCGAAAGCGGCGATCGTAAGTTGCATTGTAAAGCGCGCTTTCAGAAAAATTATTTTCTGCTAGCGCCGGTCCAACAAGAATAAGCGCGGTTCTTTCAATGGTCGTTGAGTTTATTTGAGAGGTAATTGTCGCCAGCGTTCCTTTAAAAATTTGTTCATCAGGCCATGACGCGCGATAAACGACTGCAACTGGACAGTGTTCTCCATAGTATTGAGAAAGTTCTGCCGTCACTTCGTTAAGAATATGGATAGAAAGATGGATCGCAAGTGTTGCTCCTGTTTGAGCAAAACTTGAGAGTCTTTCTGCGCTCGGCATAGCAGAGGCGCGTCCAGAGGTCCGCGTTAAGACCACGGATTGAGCGATTTCAGGGAGCGTTAATTCTCGTTTTAACAGCGCTGCAGCGGCGGCAAAAGCAGGTACGCCTGGCGTCATACTATAGGGAATATTGAGCATATCTAAGCGTCGCATTTGTTCTCCAACGGCGCTCCAGATCGATAAGTCGCCAGAATGAAGTCGCGCAACATTCAGGCCCATTTTCGTGGCCTGTTCCATTTCATGAATAATCTCATCTAAAGAGAGTGGCGCAGTATCAATGATGCGCGCATTTTTGGGGCAATGGGCTAAGATTTCTTTTGGAACAAGAGAGCCAGCATAGAGACATACTTGAGCGCGATTGATTAAATCACGTCCTCTCAAGGTTAATAAATCAGGCGCGCCAGGGCCGGCACCAATGAAATAGATTGTCATAGCTGAAGAAAGAAGCGCATTGACGCAATCTGCATTTTAAATAAATCCTTCTGCTTTTTTTATTAATTAATCGGTTATTTTTTTTTTGTTGCAGACCATTGGTGAATGGCCATAGAGGGTTCCAGCCCATGAAAAGAACCAACAGGCTTTGCGCGTGAGATTTGAATTTGAATGAGATCTCCTCCCAGCCGCTGATAATTTTGCGCAAGGAGAGACTGAGTCTCAAGCGTGACAGCATTAATAACAAGGCGGCCTCCGATAGAAAGCGCTGCCCAACATTTACTAATTAATTGCTGGCTTGCGCCCCCTCCAATAAAGATTGCGTCGGGTTTGCTCAGATCCTCAAGACAAAGATTAGCCTCACTTGTGATGATTTCTAAATGCGGCGCGCCCATCTTTAGAGCGTTTTGTTTAATTTGTGCGGCGCGCGCTGTATTTTTCTCAATCGCGATCGCCTGGTTGCAGGGATGCTGGAGAAGCCACTCGATAGAAATCGAGCCTGAACCGGCGCCAATATCCCATAATAATTCCCCTTGCTTTGGCGCTAGGACCGATAGGGTTATCGCTCGCACTTCGCGTTTTGTAATTTGCCCATCATTTGCAAACCATTGATCTGGCAAGCCAGGCGCATGCGGAATAAATTCAGCCTGTGTCTGAGGTACAATATGTGCAGCGATAATATTGAGAGGCGATATATCAGTAAGATTAAAATCTTGCGCTTGAAAAAAGCGATGACGCTCTCTGTCCCCGCCTAAATTTTCTAAAACGTGACACTCAGTTCGTCCCAGGCCGCGATCAACGAGAAGTTCGGCAAGTTTTTGTGGCGTTGTTTCATCCCAAGAGAGAGCAAGGATCCGCGCATTGGGTTGCAGTAAAGGAATAATCTTTTCAAAGGCTCTGCCATGCAGCGAAATCAGCGCACAATCTTGCACGCTCCATTTAAGCTCGGACGCGGCAAGGGAAAATGCAGAAGGACTTACAAAACAAATGATTTCTTCATTTGCAATATGCTGAGCAAGAAGAGCGCCTACGCCATAATGAAAAGGATCCCCTGAGGCGAGAACAACGACGGGTTGCCCGCGATGCTGAAGTAGACAGGGTAGCGCATCGGCAATCGGGCTGGGCCAGGGGAGTTTTTTACATCTATAGGCCTTAACAAAATTAAGATGACGTGCGCCACCAACAATGAGCTGGGCTTGATCGAGCGCAAGACGCGCTGGCGGCGGGAGATCTGCAACGCCGCCTTCGCCAATACCAATAAGGGTAAGCCAGGGTTGTTTTAGGGACGCCGTCATTTGGCGCCTCGAGAAGTATAGATCCAGTTTTGTGTCTGTGATCGGGGGATCACTCTAGTGCCGCTTGATCCAATCAAAACTAAGGTAGACATATTTATCTGCTTAATCTCAATTTCGCTAAGCGTAGAAATTATACATTCTTCTTTATCGCGACCAATATTTTTTGCTAAGCATACAACACGATCTGGAGGTAACAAACCTCTTAAGAGATCGAAGGCTTGATAAATTTGATCCGGTCGAGCAATCGAGGCTGGATTATAGAGGGTGATCACAAAATCACCTTCTACGGCGTGTTGCAGCCGTTTTTCAATCAGCGTCCAGGGCTTTAGATTGGTCGACAATGATATAGCGCAAAAGTCATTTCCAAGCGGGGCGCCCAAACGCGCAGCAGCCGCATGCATGGCTGAAACTCCAGGAATAACTTCAATCTCAAGATCTCGCCATGAGGTCGGGCCGTTTTCAATGGCTTCAAACACAGCCGCGGCCATAGCAAAGACGCCTGCGTCTCCGCCTGAGACGATTGCGACACTTTTACCCTTGGCGACTCTTAGGAGCGCTTCTCTTGCGCGGTCGAGTTCTTCACGATTGTCGCTTGGATGTTTGGTTTGTTCCGGACGGGCATCAATGCGGTCAACATAAAGGGAATAGCCAAAAATATCTTGCGCCTTCTTTAGCGCTGCATCTGCCTCATACGTTCGTAAGCGGGCGTCCCCAGGTCCAAGTCCAATGATAAAGAGACGGCCTGTCATGGGCGACGTCCTTCGCCTGGAATAAGGATCATCGAGAAATAAGGCGCTTCGTCATCTAGCTTTTGGGAAAAGGGCATAATGCATTCATTCGCCATCGTCCCACGTTCAATATAGATGGCGCGTTGAGCAAGACCCAGTAACTCGATGATGCGTCTTAATTTTGGAAAATTACCTCCCAGTTTCATCAAGACAGCGGCATCTGTTTTTTCTAAAGCGCTGATGAGTTTTTCTTCCGACAATGTCGCTGGAAGAATAGTCAAGATATCATCGCCCCAGGTCATGGGTTGTTTTGCGGCGGCAAAACAACCAGACATGCCGGATAGACCTGCGCAGATTTCGACCTCAAAGGCGTCTTTAATGCGCATAAACATATGCATGAAAGAGCCATAGAGCAAAGGATCGCCCTCACAGAGCAAAGTCACATCTTGACCTGAGGATAATAAGGCTTTGATTGTCTGTGCGCTTTCTTCATAAAACTGCGCTAATCGGTCCGTATAGGCTGTTTCAACGAAGGAAATTTCAGTTGTAATTGGATAAAACAGGGGAAGCTCAGTAACATTAGATTGCACATAGTTTGACGCAATATTTCGTGCGTGACTCTTGCGCCCAGACTTCGCGAAATAAGCAATATGTGTCGCCGTTGCGAGAAGACGCGCTGCTTTGACGGTCACGAGCTCAGGATCGCCTGGACCAAGTCCGACGCCGATCAGCTTTGCTTTATTGTGTGTGTTCTGCGTCATTCAATTTCACTTGCGAGTGCGTTGACGACTGCCGCGGCCATGGCGCTTCCTCCTTTGCGGCCTTTTACAATGATAAAGGGGATTTCTCCATATTCTGCCAGCGCTTCTTTAGACTCAGCTGCGCCGACAAAGCCAACCGGCATGCCAATAATCGCCGCCGGTTTTGGCACTCCGCCGTGTAGCATCTCTAGAAGACGATAAAGCGCCGTTGGCGCATTACCGATCGCGACAAGTGCGCCTTCTAATTGGCTACCCCAAAGATCAAGCGCTGCAGCGCTGCGCGTATTCCCAATTTTTTTTGCAATTTTTGCAGTCTCTTCATCTTTTAGTGTGCAAATCACGGGATTATTTGCTGGAAGCCGCGCTCGAGTGACGCCGTGGGCGACCATATTAGCGTCGCAAAGGATGGTGGCGTTCTTTTTAAGCGCGGATTTTGCGTTATGCACGAAGTCGGGTGACATAACGATATCATTGACTAAATCAACCATGCCGCAGGCATGAATCATGCGCACAACAACTTTCTGCTCTTCAGACGAAAAGGCAGTAAGATTTGCTTCACGACGAATGATTGCAAAAGAATGACGATAAATTTCTGAGCCATCATGAATATAGTCATAATTGTTCATAGCGGCTCCAAAATACTCAGATGATGTTTTAAATAACGATCAATGTCATCGATTGATATTGCCTGATAAGTAGGCGCGCTATCAGCGCGGCCATTTGTGATAATATTATATCCTTGATCAGTTAAGGTGATTGTTAAGGGCGTTTGATCCCCTTTAACGCACCCTTTAGTGCAGCCTGATATATGAACCGAAACGTCTTTATGGGAGGAAAAATATTCCCCATAGCTGGATAATCTCTCCAACACTTCCTCTGTTTTGCCGTAGGCCTGGCTACATTTTGGAGCCCCGGGACAGGCAATTAACGCTAATCTTGGATCATCCTGGCTGGTGATCAGCATTAGATCTTTCATCTCATCCAAGAGTTTTTGTTTTTGTTTGACATTGTGGATTGGAATAAGAAAGCTTCGCCAGGGGGTGAGGCGTATATTTTGACTCTTATGATCAATTAAGATTTGAGAAAAATCCTGTAATTGGGCAGCGTTAAAAGAGCCTGATGGCGCGCTGACGCCAATAAAATAATCATCATTATTTTTAATCTCACCTAAATAGGTGTCTTTCGTTGTTTTAAAATCCTTTTTTCGGGGAGTTATCTTAAGTGATAAGGGTTGAAGAAAATTATGAATGCCTATTTTCTCGGTCAAATAATGCATGCGACGAAATACAAATTCATTATCTTTTGTAAGATCAAGAAATCTTTTTGTTAGCTCAATAGCACTCGTCAGGCTATCTCTTTGGTCGATGCAGAGTGGGTTGTAATAATCATTTGCAAGAATAAGATAAGTTTTTTCATCCTCGCTTATATCTATTAAAATATCGGATTTAATGGAATAAAGCGATAATTTATCGCAGTCATTAATACAAAATAGAAATTTAGAAGGAAGTTTTTTGGTCAGGTTATTTTGCAATAAGAGTTGATTTAATTCCAAAGCAAGCGCCCGCGCCGTTAATTTTTTGTTTTGTTTCAAGCTGCTTAAGGGGGAAATAAGAATATTTGCGGGCTGTTTAGAGGGTTCACTGGCGTCAATTAAATCGTGCGTGATTAAAGATTCTAGCGCCTTTAAATAATGGTCGGATTCTATGCCGCGAATTTGGAGATTTGCGCGTTGGGTTAGATCAATCTGCCCATTGCCAAATTTGAGAGAGGTCTCAGTAATCGCGACTAATTGTTGTGGACTAAGGCCAGTCCAGTTTGGCGTTAGGCGCAGGAGTAAACCGTCTCCTGTCGCCATCGGCCGATAGGCTGTCGGACACCAGCCCTTAATTTCATGCATTTGGGCCATGATTGGCTCCAATATGATGAAGGTGTAGGGCTATACTATTGCTTTTAGGGTGCCAGAGATCGCGCTTGAGAGCTTCATTAAAAACATTCGCTATTGTCTCGAGCGCACGTGGGTTCTCTTTTTCAAGAAATTCTTTGACCTCTTCCTTGCCGATCGTTTCTACAAATAAGAGATCAAAATGGTGATCGCTGACTAATCCGCTAGAAGCGGAGAAGGCATATAAATTCTCAACGCCTTGAGCAATCTCGCTTGCACCACGATATCCATGGCGCATTTGACCATGGATCCAGCTCGGATTAGCCAGGCGCATACGCAAGCTTCGCGCAATCTCTTGTGCGAGCGTTCTTGTCTTAAGTTTTTCAGGCTCAGTAATATCAAGATGGAGCAATTCTGACTTGCCGCCAAGAGCCGCATTTGCGGCTGCAAACCCCCCTTCATAATCAGCAAAAGCAGGTCCTGTTAAAACATCAATGTCACATATGTCATTTGCATGAACATGGATATCTGTTTGCGCGACACGTAACCTAAAGTCATCTATGGCTGGCGTTGTTTCGCCCAATCGATTTAAAGCATGTCCTGCATTTTCTAAAAAAGTTGCCGCTAGTTCCTCGCGGTGCGACCAAGCCCCATCATTAATTTGTCTCGTGACATTAAGCCCATAATTTCCATCCGCTGCGCCAAACATTCTTGAAATAGATTTGGTGCCGACAAGGGGGTTAAAACCTATCTCCTCATCTAAATTGGCTACCGCTTTAACTGCGTCGGCAAATAGGGCGATGAGCGAGGGAAACATATCTCTAAAGAGTCCAGAAACATGCAGTGTGACAGCAACGCGCGGGTAAGGGCAGTGAGTTTGCGGTATAATTTCAAAGCCAATTAGACGGAAGGTTGTTGTGTCCCAAAGCGGCTTTACTCCCAACAGCGCAAGCGCTTGGGCAAAATCTTCACCTCCAGTGCGGATTGTGGCGCTGCCCCAAAGATCGAGCATAATTTCTTTTGGATAGTCGCCGTGCTTTTCTAAATAGAAGCGAATAACCTCATCAGCAGCGCGTTTGCCAATTTCATAAGCGGTGTATGTCGGCGTATGTCTTGGGTCGATACAAAATAAATTACGACCTGTCGGCAAGACGTCTTTGCGTCCGCGTGAGGGGGCACCGCCTGGGCCTGGTTCTATAAATTTACCCTCTAAAGCAGAAAGTAAGGATAGCTTTTCATTTTTGGTTGATACATTTTCTTCTTCATTGTCTAGAGATTGGCCAAAAATATGAAGACCATCTCCTATGCGGATTTCTTTCAAATCGCAAAGCCATTTATCCAAAGAGCTCAATGTTTCATCTAAGTCCGCTCCAGCTGTAACGCCGGCTTCTTGAAATAAATCTTGTTTTTTAGCCTCATCAATAATTGCAGCACTGATAAGTTTAGCGCGTCTTGGATCAAGACTCACTGCCTGAGAATATTCATCGAGCAAAGTTTCTATTTGTGCCACAGAGGCGGTCAGCTTTGGCGATGTTAATTTTGGAGTTAAATGACCAATGATAACTGCTCCAGACCGACGTTTGGCATGCGCTGCTTCACCTGGATCGGTGACAATAAAGGGATAAATCAGGGGGATTGGTCCCAAAACAATTTCTGGATCGCATTCATTGGAGAGAAAAACAGACTTGCCAGGCAGCCATTCAAGCGTGCCATGGGTGCCAAGATGAAGAAGCGCATCTATTTTTTGCGTTACTCTCAGCCACAGATAAAAAGCGACATAAGCATGCCGGGGAGGAAGATCGAGATTATGGTAAGTATCTTCTCGTCCCAAACGCGTGCCGCGATCAGGCTGTAGTGCGATCAGCATATTGCCATTTTGGATACAGGCGTAAATAAATTCATCATTTAATACTGCGGGATCGTCTTGGGGCGATCCCCAATATTCATAAAGTCTATTTTGAAAACTTTGGGGTAAAGTTTGAAGCCAGGTTTCATAGTCTTTAATTGAAACGCCAATTTTTTTACGGGTATTTTCAAGATCTTTAATAAAAGACTGATCTATTTGATTAGGGTCGACGCAATAGTCTGATGCGTGAAGTGCTGTGAGGATTTCTACTGCGCTTGCTGGCGTGTCGAGGCCCAAAGCATAGCCGCAGCGTCCGTGGCGTCCTGGATAATCTGAAAGAATGAGCGCTAATTTTTTTTCCTTATTTTCTTTGCGGCGTAACTTAATCCAATTCTGCGCTAAATCAGCGACAAATTCTAAACGCGAGCGCTCGCTTTTATGTGATGTGTAAGAAACTTCACAAGCGCCATGCAGCTCTTGCGTTTCTTTAAAAGAAATCGCCCGGCTGAAAATTCGGCCATCTACTTCTGGCAAGACAACATTCATCGCTAGATCAGCGGCATTGGCGCCTCTTTGTGACGCTTGCCAGGCTTGCGTCGTCGTTAAGGCTAATGCAACTTGCAAGATTGGCGCATTCGCAGACTCAAGCACGCTTCCTGTTTCTTTTCGCGCAGAAAAGGCTGTCGTATTAATGATGAGGTCTGGTTTTTTTGCTTTTATCAGTGTGAGAATAAATTCCTCGCTCACAGGATCCTTCAAGCTGGTGACATAGACCGTCTGGATAGAGAACCCTCGGTGAGAGAGTGTGCGAGATAATGCAATTATTGGTTCGTAATCGCTAGAAAGATAGAGCGATCGATAAAATATTATAAGTACGCAGGGCTTGTTGAGATCGGATTCAGTGCAGGCTGATACTAAATAGCCGGCGCTAGGCGCTGGCTGGCTTTCAAGATATGCGGTATTTTTACCTATAAGAAAGGAGCAAAATTGGAGAAAATTAGATAAATTATCAGGCCCACTCTCTTGAAAATAATGCCAGATCCTCTGCAAATTTGTTGCATCAAGCGTTGAGGCTTGGGTGAGACGCTCGTCAAGAACAATGTCGCCAGGCACGATCGCTAGAGAAATATTATTAGCTCTCGCCAAGAATTCTAATTGTTCAACCCCGTAGGACCAATATTCTTTGCCGCCTAATAGGCGCACCACAATTAATTTCGCATGTCTTAGAACTTTATCGATATAGAGATCGATAGAGTAGGGATGTTTAAGCTGTCTTAATGACGCACAGCGCAGCGTTGGCGCTTGTCTATCGAAAGTTTCATGTTGTTGAGCTAGTAGTCTAAGCTCTGAGTCAGAAAACGATAAAAAGACGATTTCTGCAGGCGTTTGTCCAATGTCAATCGCTAAGTCATTTTCATCCAGGCTGTGTCGGTCGCGCGGTTGAAGATGCATGATAGATTACGATGATAAAATTATTCGTGAAATTGCAGCGAAATCCAGGCCTTTAAGGCCAATAATGACTAGTTGGCTTCTCCTGGCTTCATCTGGTTTCCAGGGACGATCATAATAGGAGTTTAATCGTCCTCCAACGCCTTGAACAAGGAGGCGCATAGGTTTTTGTGCGACATGAATAAAGCCTTTAATTCGTAAAAGATCATGTTCTCTTGTCGCTTGCATTAGTTTTTCAAAGAGAACTGAGGGATCTGCCACATCGCCAATTTCAATAATAAAGCTGTCAAAGTCATCATGATCGTGTTGATCTTCTAAATCATGAAATGACGGGCGGTTCAGCAGGTCGTTTTCTGCTGCGGCGGACAGACCTAAAATAATTTCTGGGCTAATACGCCCGTGTTCAGTTTGCGTCAGGACGGCAGTGCTTCGTGAATGCTTCTTAATTTCGGCGCTGATATCAGCTTTTTGCTGTTGTGTTATTAAATCTACTTTATTTAAAATAATTAAATCTGCACAATTAAGCTGATCTTCAAATACTTCTTCCAGCGGATTATCATGGTCAATTGGAATAATTTCTTTTTGTCTTCTATCAGCTGTTTCAGGAGGATCTGCGAAACGACCCTCAACGACTGCTCTGGCGTCAACAACGGCGAGCACCCCATCGACGGTGAGTTTTGATCTGATAGAAGGCCAGTCGAACGCCTTTACCAAGGGTTTTGGCAACGCTAAGCCGGAGGTTTCAATAATAATATGATCAGGGGGATCTTTAAGCATTAAAAGCGTCTCTATTGCGGGGATAAAATCATCAGCAACCGTGCAACACAGACATCCGTTCGCTAATTCAATAATATTTTCTTCTGGGCAGTTTTTAACCCCGCAGGCGCGTAAAATATCGCCATCAACGCCGACATCCCCAAATTCATTAATTACTAACGCTAATCGTCTGTTGCCCGCATTTTCAAGAATATGACGAATAAGCGTCGTTTTTCCTGCGCCCAGAAAACCAGTAATGATCGTCGCGGGTGTTTTCTGTGGTAGCGTCATCGGCGCGTCTCATTGTTTTGACTGTTCAATAATTGAAAGATTGCTCCTGCAAGCGCGCCGGCAAGTAACCAAGAGAGAGCCTGTACGCTTAATGAAGCGGCGGCAAATCGCGCGGCAAGTTCGGCCGGCACATGACTTTCTGGCGTAGCAGGGTAGGGCGCAAAGAAATGTGGCACCACAATAAGAGCAAGTCCAACTATTTTGATCGGGATCGGATCAATTTTTATCACCAGGTAGAGGCCTGAAGCCGTTAGGGCAGCGTTTGTGAGCCACCAAATTTGTCGATCGTGAAGCGCTGTTTCTGCTGAGCCTGGTAATTGCGGCGCTAATTCTAAACCGGCGGAGAGGCCGGTCGCTGCAAAGGCGCAAGCTGCCCACAGTGTTGCGCGATAGGCGTCAATTTTCTCTTCGCTTAACAGCATCACTGCAAGAAGTATGAGCGCATATCCCATGCTCAGTGCAATTGTGGATAGGCTGGTGTTGATGGTGCGATGCAGGAGCGCTGATTGAGTTAGCGTTGATAGGCCACGCTGCGCAGCTTCTCCGCTAACTTCATAAATTTCAGCAGTAAGTATGAGCGGCGTGGTTGTGACATGCTGAAGAGCAGCAACAAATAGCCCAGCTACAATTCCGGCGATGAAGCCGGCCGCCAAAACGCGCGTGATCACAGAAGTTTGTTTCGTGTGTGTTTTAGTGGCAGGGAAATGAAAGCGCGTGACGTGAGTCATGCGCGCTGTCATGCAGACGATCTGTCTCACTAAAGCCTACGGCGAAGATGAGGCTGAAGCCTAGCAATAAGGCGAGTGTCGCCGCTTTTAACGAGTCGCTTTTAATGACAGAGAGCTGTGGAAGAGCTGAGATCGTTTTCTGAACGCGCATTTTATTCTCCCTACCGCCCCGCCGGCGGCGTTTTGAAGCGAAAGACGATCAGATGATCGTCGTGACGGCAGGTCTCCTGGCTCCCAGCTTCAAAGTAACGCCGCCTTCCCAGATGATCTCCAGTGGCGAATGGCGTAACCATGCTGGCTACAGTTGCGGGGGCAGCCGCGGAATTGGGCCGATGGCCTTTACCGTGTTCCCTATTGCCTTCTTGCGAAGGACCGTCTCACTTAAGTCATATGCGGCTCTGCCTCAGCCGTCAAACAGCGGAGTTTATTATGAATAAGGGCGATCCAGAGGAAGAAGCGCGGCGTCACCGCGCTAAGATGGAAAAACGCAAGGCGCTTCAAGATGCCGAGGTCGCCGATAAAACGATTATAAAAAAGGGACTATTAATTGTTCATACTGGCGCAGGTAAAGGTAAGTCGACCGCCGCTTTTGGGCTTGCGCTGCGTGCGTTAGCGCAAGGTTGGAAAATTGGTGTGGTTCAATTTGGCAAAGGCGCCTGGCGCAGTGGCGAGCGGGATATATTGGAAAATCTCGGCGACGTTTCCTGGCACACGTTGGGCGAGGGCTTTACCTGGGAAACGCAGGATCGATCTCGAGATATTCAAGCGGCGGAAAAGGCCTGGGCGCAAGCTGTCGCGCTAATGAATACTCCTGAAATTGGCCTAGTGATCTTGGATGAACTCAATATTTCTCTGCGCTATGATCATCTTCCGCTTATGCAAGTCTTGGCGACATTTGCTGCGCGTCGGCCTGATTTACACATTGTTGTGACTGGTCGGAATGCAAAAGCGGAGTTAATTGATGCCGCTGATTTAGTCACTGAAATGACCGCTGTGAAACATCATTTTGCCGCGGGCGTGAAAGCTCAAGCTGGAATTGAATTTTGACGTTCAGGTAAAAAAAGAAGCCGACGTCCGATTAACGGAAGCGTCGGCTTTTTGAGTTTGCCGTCCAGGGTCGAGCGGGGCTTAAGGCTCCCATCTCGACTTCTGGATGCGCAAATTACTGAATCATGCGGGCTGTTGAGCCTACGCCGTCGCCCTGCATACCATTACGGTTGCCCGTGCCGTTGGTGCCTTCTGGCGAAATCATATCAGGAACCCAAGTCAAAGCCACGACTACGAAAGCGGTGATTCCCACGATCCAGATGATAGCTTTGCCCATTCCGCCGCTGTGAACGTTGACAGCCATTTGTTTCCCCCTGTGTTGTTTTTTAAAACCAGAATGCCTTACGCATCGAAATAACCATAGCCCGATTTAAAACACTTGGCAATGAGCTTGCCATGCCCTTTTTTTGCCTCAAACAATCTGCTTTTATTTATATATTACAGATAGATAGACTGCGACAAGACGTCGCGGTGAAAATGAATTTTTTGCGCAAAATCAGTCTTTCTAGATTTTACATGCCGAGATTTGCGATTAGGGGCAGCTAAGATCAGACGGTTTTAACGGATGAAAATAGAAAGCGGCTAATTTTGCTCATCTGTTTGATTCTATCGGCTATTGCAGGAGCCGACGAGGTCGCTTATAAGCCGCGCATCCCACAGACGAAGGGTTTTCGGCATCTGCTTTAAGATGTCGCTTCCGGTGGTCGGTTTCCGACCTCTCATCTTCCTTCGTCGAGGCTTAACCGGAGAATCGAATTATGGCGTTACCAGATTTCACCATGCGCGGCCTTCTTGAGGCTGGCGTACATTTTGGCCATCAGTCACATCGCTGGAATCCAAAAATGGCGCCTTATATATTTGGCTCGCGCAACAATATTCATATTATCGATCTTGCTCAGACCGTCCCCTTGCTTCATCAGGCGCTTAAGGTTGTTTCCGATACGGTCGCTAAAGGCGGACGCGTGCTTTTTGTTGGCACGAAGCGTCAAGCTCAAGAACAAATCGCTGAATCAGCAAAGCGCAGCGCGCAATATTTCATTAATTCAAGATGGCTTGGCGGCACACTGACCAATTGGAAAACGATTTCAGGATCGATCAATCGACTGAGAAAACTCGATGAATTGCTTTCCGCTGGCGCGCAAGGCGTTACAAAGAAAGAGCGTCTGCTGCTAACTCGTGAACGTGATAAGTTAGAGCGCGCGCTTGGCGGCATTAAAGATATGGGTGGCACGCCTGATCTTATTTTTGTTATCGACACGAATAAAGAACAGTTAGCGATTAAAGAAGCTAACCGCCTCAAGATCCCTGTCGTTGCAGTGCTCGACACCAACTGTGACCCTGCAGGCGTTTCGCATCCGATTCCTGGCAATGATGATGCAGGCCGCGCCATTGCGCTTTACTGTGATTTGATTGCGCGCGCGGCGATTGATGGCATTTCACGCGGCCAAGGCGCGCTGGGCGCTGATATTGGCGCAGCTGAAACGCCTGAAGTAGAGCCCGCTATTCTTGAAGATGTCTCAATTAGAAGCGATTCAGCTGAAATATTTGAGCTTTTAGGTGCCCCGCGCGGCGCGCCTGACGACCTTGCCAAGCTTAATGGCGTAGGTCCTCAGCTGGTAAAGAAGCTCAATGACGCTGGCATATTTCACTATTGGCAAATCGGTGCCATGACGACCGTCGATGTTGAAAAGTTAGACGCCGATCTCAAACTCAATGGCCGTATTCAACGCGACGGCTGGGTTGAGCAGGCACGCGGAATACTTTCTGCTGAATAAGCGCGGTTAAACAGTCAACTCTCTTCTAACGGGCGTCGGCTCCAATGCGAGTTTGGCGCCCGTCCCAATATTAATTGATCATGTTCGCCCCGCGCTCTAGCGCGCGCAGCGTTCTATAACTTGACGGAAAGAAGGAATTAACCATGGCCACAATCACTGCTGCTTTGGTGAAGGAACTGCGTGAGAGCACTGGCGCGGGCATGATGGACTGTAAAGCGGCTTTGACGTCAACAGACGGTGATTTTGAAGCCGCTGTTGATTGGTTGCGCAAAAAGGGATTGTCCAAAGCGGCAAAAAAAGCAGACCGAGTCGCAGCGGAAGGACTGGTCGCTGCTGTGATCTCTGGAACGAAGGGCGTTGTTGTTGAAGTAAACTCAGAAACGGACTTTGTCGCGCGAAATTCTGACTTTCAAACGCTGGTTAAGAATATCGGCGAAGTCGCTTTGAAAGCGGATAAGACCGGTGCGGAAGCGCTTGGCGCTAATGCTTATCCTGGCGGCGGTAGCGTTGCTGAGGCTATTACCAATGCAATTGCTCATATTGGTGAAAATTTAAGTCTGCGTCGCGCCGCGGCCTTATCTGTGAGCGAGGGCGTTGTCGGCCGCTATGTGCACGCCCAAGTTGTCGATGGCCAAGGAAAAATTGCGGTGATTGTAGCGCTTGAGTCGACAGGAGATAAGGACGCTCTCTCTGGGCTCGCGCGTCAGCTCGCGATGCATGTCGCATCTGCAAATCCGCTAGCTTTGGATGCCTCGGGCCTGGATCCAGTAACGATTGAGCGTGAAAAGAAGTTGCTGGCGGAAAAGAACGCAGGAAAACCAGCGAATGTCTTGGAAAAGATTATCGATTCCGGCATTAAAACTTATGCAAAAGAAGTCTGCATGCTCGATCAAGTCTCCAACCATCCTGATCATAATGGAAAGACGGTGGCGCAAGCGGTTAAGGAACTTGAAGGAAAAGCCGGCGCACCAATCACGATTAAAGGCTTCTTGCGTTATGCTCTTGGCGAGGGAATTGATAAAGCATCAAGCGATTTTGCTGCTGAAGTCGCCGCTGCCGCAAAAGGATGAGCCGCTAAACTTTAAAATCTCAAAAGGGGGCGAACAACGCCCCCTTTTTTATTGATGCTGCTTAAATTATATTACATTCTTAACGTCAGTCTTTTTGAAGAATTACTGAGCCTTGCAATCGTCATCGTCTTAAAATTTCCTTTAAGTGAAACAAGCTTGTGAAAAGCATTAAATGGTGGGATATTTCCACCCTAACAGCATGTGCGGTATCATGCTCACATTAGGCGGGATTGCCGCCGAATGAGTCTTAACCGAGCGCAGTAGGAACGGCTTTCGTCAATGAACCTTTCTGACGCAATCCACTTCTCGCTAAAGAGAGTAGAACTTGAGCTCTTTTCTCCAGGATCTGTTTTTTCGATTTATTCTCTTGCTGCTTCTTTTTCCTGCGCGATCTTCATTCTAACGCTTTGGCGGTTTCGGCGTCGCGGTAGAGTTAATCTGCGGGCCCTTTTGCGGGCAATCTTTTCTAGAAAGCTCTTTAAACGTGAGTCCACCTTCGCAGATATTAATCTTTTTATTTTAAGTGTAACTTTAATGCCGGTGATTGTTGGCGCACTGGTTATTTCATCCAACAGCGTTGCGCTTAGTGTGCATAGCGCGCTAAACCAGCTCTTTGGCGTTTATGGAACGATTGATATAAGTCCCTTAAGTAAAAAAATTATCTCAACGATAATATTATTCTTAGCTTATGAAATTGGCTATTATGTTGATCACTATTTAAAGCATCGCGTCTCCATTTTATGGGAATTGCATAAGCTCCATCACACTGCTGATGTATTAACTCCACTAACAAATTTCAGAAATCATCCAATCGATAATTTAGTTTTTGGCTATATGCTTGCTTTTTTTATTGGTGGAGCCTCTGGTTTCCTGGATTGGATGTTTGCGCAAAAAACAGTCATTTTTTCTGTAGATGGAAAAAATATCATTTTTATTTTTTTTCTTTGGACAATTGGCCATCTACAGCACTCAGAATTCTGGATTCCTTTTCGAGGGCTATGGGGCTATTTAATTTTAAGTCCTGCGCATCATCAAATTCACCACTCTCGCGACCCTCAGCACTTTAATCGTAATTTAGGCAGCGTGCTGGCCATTTGGGACTGGTTATTTGGCACGCTGGAAATACCCTCAGAATGTAATCCAAAATTAATTTTTGGCGCTAAGCAGGATGGAAGCAATCCTCATTCCTTATATGGCATTCTTGTTACGCCTTTTATCAATTCAGTTCATGCGCTGTTTGATGGGCTTATTCGAAGGCTAAAAAATTTATTCATGATGCGCGCGCAAGGACTTCGTTAGGGACAAGCGCTGAACTTTAAACTTTAGATCATGCTGGCTTGGGGCATAGTTTAAGATGAATGAAGAGACGGGATGCAGTCTAAATGACGATTGAGGGCGTCATCCTGGCGGGGGGGCTGGCCCGACGTATGGGGGGGAAGGCGAAACCGCTCATCACACTTTCTGGAAAATCGATCCTGTCTCGCGCCATTGACGCGTTGCAGCCGCAATGCGCTCATTTGGCGATTAACGTCAATGCAGAACTGCACCGCTATCGACAATTTAAGCTGCCCATTTTAATCGACACGATTGATGGCTTTATCGGTCCATTGGCAGGCGTACTCGCTGGTATGGACGCTATTGCTAATGAACGGCCTGAAACTCATCTCTTACTCACTGCGCCAGGCGATACGCCCTTTTTGCCGATAGATCTTGTTGCGCGATTATCGTCTGCTAAAGCGGCGAAGCAGGCGTCTATTGCCGTCGCGGTCTCGGGAGGACGCGTGCATCATACAGTAGCTTTGTGGGATATTTCTTTGCGGGATGCTTTGCGCAAAGCGCTCATTGATGATGGCGTGAGAGCTGTTTCAGAATTTATATCACGACATAAAAAAGTTGATGTTGACTGGTCGATAGATCCTTTTGATCCTTTTTTTAATGTCAATTCTCCAGAGGATATGGAGATTGCAGGTGAGATTCTCACTCAACAAAAAATGGGGGATTAAAGAAATGCGCCTGGGATAGCGGATTTTATATTAAGCCAAGAGGGGGTCGGTAGATTTTGACTGCGCAGAAATTCTGCATTGAATAATTTTGACGCGTAACGGGCACCGCCATCGCACAGGATCGTTACAATCGTATGTCCCGGCCCGAGTTCGTGCGCCAAACGCATCGCGCCAGCGATATTTATGCCTGAGGATCCCCCAAGCAGCAGACCCTCATCTTCCGCAAGCGCAAAAACAATTTCTAATGCTTCTTGGTCAGCTATGCGGTAGGCGGCGTCTATCGGTGCTTTTTCCAAATTAGCGGTAATCCGTCCCTGTCCAATCCCTTCGGTTATAGAGGCGCCTTCTGCTTTGAGTTCGCCTGTTGTGTAGTAGGAATAAAGCGCAGCGCCAAAGGGATCTGCTAAGCCAATACGTATTCTTGAATTATAGTGTTTAAGCGCCATGCCAACGCCAGCCAGCGTGCCGCCCGTACCACAAGCGCAGACGAAGCCATCAACGGTGTCACCCAGACTATGGATAATTTCCGGACCCGTTGTCGCAATATGGGCTTGCCGATTAGCAAGATTATCAAATTGATTGGCCCAAATTGCGCCCGCGGCCTCTTCCTTTGCAAGACGCTCTGCAAGACGGCCGGAGTATTTTACGTAATTATTCGGATTAGCGTAGGGAACGGCGGGAACCTCAACAAGCTGGGCCCCTTGCAGGCGAAGCATGTCTTTCTTTTCCTGACTTTGCGTTTCCGGGATCACGATGACCGTGCGAAAGCCCAGCGCATTCCCCACAAGCGCAAGACCAATGCCTGTGTTGCCGGCGGTGCCTTCAACGATTACGCCGCCGGGCTTTAGCGCGCCGCGGGCGATGGCGTCTTTGACGATATAGAGCGCGGCGCGGTCTTTAACGGATCCGCCTGGGTTCATGAATTCTGCTTTGCCAAGAATACGGCAGCCCGTGGCTTCAGACGCCGCGCGCAGTTCGATGAGCGGCGTGCGCCCAATCGCATCAATTACGCTAGGGGCGACAGAGCTTAGAGACGCAGGCATATAGAGATCCTAAGATGATGAGATGAGGACGATTTTATTAGATATATCAACGGAAATGAACAAATTTTCTTAATTTTTGCTGGGTTCTTTTCTTTAACAACAATCAATTTTTTTGAAATTTAAAGAGCGCGCTATGCGTTTGTGTTGCGCCAGGTAATAAGATTTGCATTGAGGGTTTTTCATATAAGTCTCCGGCAAAATTTTCAGGATCTCCATAGCCTGTCCACGTTTCAAGACACACATAGGCCCCGCCGGCCTTTGACCATAAAGCAAGATGTGGGAAGCGTTCGAGCTCGATTGACAAGCAAGCTCCATCGCCATTGTCATATCTCAATTGAGAACTGTTGATATCGAGAAAGCATAAAGCTTCCTGCGCAAAGAGAGCAGGCGTTAGGAGGAGTTGTCTGTCGTGAAGCGGAATCTCTCGGCTTAAATGAGAGAAGAGCCCGTCCTCACAGATGAGGGGAATATCGGGCCGCTCATTTTTTGCGAATATGATGCGGTGTGTCGAGGATGATCCTGCAAGAGGCCAGCAAAAGGCAGGATGAAGGCCGCAGGCATAGGGGAGGGGCTGTTCATCCCGATTGGTGATCGATAAGCGATAGGTCAAGGCGCCTTCAAGTAAAATGACCTCACAATCAAAACGAAACTGAAAGGGATAGAGAGCATGAGTTTCTGCGTCATCGACGAGGGTTAGGCAGACACGCGTGTCATCTTGCTGTGTGATGGTGAAATTTTTTTTCCAGGCGAAACCGTGTAATTTAAGAGGGTAGAAACTGTCTTTCACTTTGATGCGGTTGTTGCGCGTCCAGCCGACTACAGGAAAAAGCACGGGGGCCGTTTGATCCCAGATTGTTGGATCCTTGCGCCAAATCAGTTCGGTATCGAAAGACCGCCATTGGCTTAACTCGGCTCCCAAGAGATTGATGATTGCGCAATCTCCATTGGCGTGGCGTAAGATCACAGGGGCAGTCATGATGCCGGCGCATCTCCTTGAGCCAAGGACACGTTGATTGAGCGTCTGTTTATCAAGAGTTAGTAAATAAGCGCTTTGCGCTGGAGACATCTATGCCATTAAACAGCGGGATAAGATGAGTTTCGCGCCTCACTATGGACCGATCTTCTTGCAGGTAGAGCGTTCTATCCTGGGACGTCCTTGGCGCGCGCGATTGGACCACTCTGGCGAAAGCCAATCCTTGGCGTTAACGCAAGCTTACGGTCTTGATGATCTGCTTGCGCGCATTTTGGTTGGACGGGGTGTCGTCTCATCACAACTCGAGTGCTACCTTAATCCCTCTTTGCGCGCGCTTATGCCAAACCCAGCAAAGCTCCAAGACATGACCAAGGCGGTTGAGCGCTTGACGCGAGCCCTGACGTCAGGCGAACAAGTCGCTATTTTTGGCGACTATGATGTTGATGGGGCTTGTTCCGCAGCTCTGTTAATCGACTATTTTCGCTCGGCTGGCGGTCGGGAACCGCTTCTTCACATCCCTGATAGAATATTTGAAGGCTATGGTCCTAACATCGAGGCGATCCAACAGCTCGTTGCGCAAGGGGCGAGCCTGCTGATCACAGTGGATTGCGGGACAACCAGTCATGATGCGCTCGCCGCTGCGCGCAGTTTAGGATTGGATGTGATTGTTCTCGATCATCATCAAGCGCCCCTAGAACTTCCCGAGGCTGTGATTGTAAATCCCAATCGACAAGACGATCTTTCCGGCCAGGGAATTTTATGCGCTGCTGGCGTCGTCTTTTTAGCCCTTGTCGCGATTAACCGATCGCTCCAAGATCAGGGCTGGTGGGCAATTGAGCGCCCTGCGCCAGATCTTTTGGCGGCTTTGGACCTCGTTGCGTTGGCGACTGTGGCCGATGTTGCGCCTTTAACAGGATTAAACCGGGCCTTCGTTGTTCAAGGATTGAAGGTTTTAAGTAATCGAAATCGGCTTGGTCTGGCGGCGTTGTTGGCTGTCTCACGGCTAGAGGGGCCTCTTAGAGCCCAGCATCTTGGTTTTGCACTAGGGCCGAGAATTAATGCCGGGGGGCGAATTGGCGACGCAAGTCTGGGCTGCCGTCTCTTAACCATTGCAAATTCATCAGAGGCTGAGGCGCTAGCAGCACAATTGGATCGATTGAATGTAGAAAGGCGGGATATTGAGCAGCGTAGCGTTGATGAGGCCCTTGCTCTTGCAGAACAGCGTTTTCTTAAAACCAACCGACTGTCTTGTCTTATAGTTGATAGCGACGACTGGCATCCAGGCGTTGTTGGCTTAATCGCAAGTCGCTTAAAAGATAGGTTTAATATACCATCATTTGCCTTTGCTTCTAAGGGAAATAAGCTGACTGGATCAGGTAGAAGTTTAAGCGGCGTTGATCTTGGGCGCGCCGTCAGAAATTGTGTTGAGACAGGGGTTGCCGAGAAGGGTGGTGGGCACGCGATGGCGGCGGGGGTTACGCTTGATCGAGATCAACTCGAGCCCTTTCGCAACTATCTGAACGATCATCTTAGCGATGCGGTTGATCGCTCGCGTGAAGAAGATGCGCTGATCATTGATGGTGCTATCACGGGCCGGGCGGTTAATAATACCCTATTAGAAAAATTAAACCGTGCTGGGCCCTTTGGCCAAGGTAATCCAGAACCCATATTCGTGCTTCCCAATCAGCAAGTTGTTTCTATTGCTGTGGTGGGCGAACGCCATCTTCGCGCTCGTTTACGTTCGGGCGACGGCGCGACTCTGGAGGCTATGGCTTTTCGCGCTGTTGAGGGACCTTTGGGTCAGGCGCTTTTGAAGGGAATAGGCACGCGATTTCATATAGCTGCGCGGATATCTTCCAATTATTACCAAGGCCGAGAGCGTCCGCAGAC
>BJGJ01000012.1:28748-40201 GCA_014190435.1 Methylocystaceae bacterium
TTTTCTTCTCATTGCGCTTGGCGGCTTAGCTGGGTGCGCTTCCACGGGACAAAATGGTCGCCTTGCAAATCAATCCGGCGATATTGATCCGCGATTAGGTGTGCGCGCCAGCCCTCGTGTTGTGGTGGACGGCGAAGAAGTGCCTAAGGGCGGCGGCGGCTTTATGGTCGGGAAGCCCTATAAAATTGCTGGCAAAACTTATGTTCCCAATGAGAAGCCTTACGCCGTTGAAGGAACTGCCTCCTGGTATGGCGCGGATTTTCATGGGCGTCGTACAGCCAATGGTGAGATTTTTGATCGTAAATCTATTAGCGCAGCCCATCCCACAATGCCGCTACCAAGCTATGCGCGGGTAACCAATCTTAGAAACTCACGCTCCATGATTGTTCGGGTTAATGATCGAGGCCCCTATCATGGCGGGCGGGTCATGGATGTCTCGCAACGTGTGGCTGAAGCGCTCGATTTTCGAAGCGCCGGCACAGCACGCGTGAAAGTCGAATGGGTGTCTCGCGCTAAAATCGGCGGCGATGACGATGCATATCTCCTCGCGACATTACGCGATGACTCTCCAGCCGCACTTGATAATGATGCACCCGTTTTAACGGCCTTAAGAGAGGAGGCGACTGAAATTGCAGATCTACCGTCCCGAGCTGAAGCTGTCCGCGTTGCTGCTGCAGAGACAATTACAGAAACAGAAAATGCGGCCTTGGCCTATACTGAAGATCAGTCTAGCCCTAATGGTGCTAGTGCGCCGGTTTTAAATGAGATAGCCCCTGAGCCTGTCAAAAAACTAGCGAAATTAACGCCTCCCTTGCCGCCAAAACGCCACTAAATCTCGCACGGAGCGTGTAATCGCGGATTGCATTTTCTAGCCGGCGGATTAAAGAATATTGCTGCAGCGCAGCGTTTGACGCCGCTGAGTGGAGCTCTTTATTCTCATGACATTCTTTCTTCGTTGTTTTGCTTTGACCTTGATTTTTTTTCCAGCCATCGGGATTGAGCCCGCTAGCGCTCAAACTCTCCAAATTAGCACGCCAAACGCGATATTAATTGATGCAGGTACAAACTCAGTCTTGTTCGAAAAAGATGCTGACGTCCTAGTACCGCCCGCCTCAACGGTCAAAATCCTCACTGCTGAGATGATTTTTCATGACCTCTCAACGGGTAAATTGAAGCTTGATGATGAATATGTCGTTTCAGAATATGCCTGGCGTAATGGTGGCGGCCCAGCAGGTGGAACGGCGATGTTTTTGCCGCTTAAAAGTTCGACGCGGATTGAAGATTTATTGCGTGGCCTATTGGTTCAATCTGGCAATGACGCCGCACTTGTTTTGGCTGAGGGATCTGCAGGTTCTGAGGAAACATTCGTCTTGCGCATGAACAAACGCGCGACTGAATTAGGACTAACAAAATCTCGTTTTGGCAGCCCTTGGGGAAAATATAGCGACGATCAAAAAGTGACAGCGCGCGAAATGGCGAAGCTTGCCGCTCATATTATCAAGACCTATCCCACCTATTACCTTTATTTTGGCGAAAAAGAATTTACTTGGAATAAAATCCGTCAGCAGAACCGAAATCCCTTGTTAACGATGAGCCTGGGTGCAGACGGCTTAATGACGGGCGCTCTCGAGAAGGGTGATTTTGGTCTTGTCGCTTCTGCAGTGCAAGAAGGTCGACGCCTCATTGTTGCTGTGTATGGCGCAAAGACAGCAAAGGAACGTGCAGAAGACGCGCAAAAATTATTGCAGTGGGGATTTCGTAATTTCGAAGAAAAAGAACTCTTCAAGGCAGGCGAGGTTATTGGGCCTGCCCAAGTGTATGGTGGCGTCAAAGGATCTGTAGATTTAACTTCCAAAACTGATGTTAAGGCGCTCTTACCTCATGGCGGCACAGAAAAGCTTTCCGGCAAAATTGTTTATGAAGGACCTGTTTCGGCTCCCGTCGCCGCTGGCGCGACGATCGGTCATCTAGTGATCAAACGTGGATTGGCTGTGATTTTAGAGCAGCCCCTGGAGACGACGGAGTCGATTGCTCAAGGCTCTTTGCCGGGGAGAACATTTGACGCGCTTTATGAAATGATTGCAGGCGCGATTCATCAAAAAATTGCTGATAAATTTTCTGGCAAGAAGTGACAGGCTCATTTCCGACGCGGGGGCGTTTGATCACTTTTGAAGGTGGTGAAGGCGTCGGAAAATCTACTCAAATCGCATTTCTCTCCGCCTATTTACGAAGTCTCCACTTAGAGGTTGTTGTAACAAGAGAGCCGGGCGGCACGTCAAAAGCGGAAATTATCCGTCGCGCCTTACTCTCGGGTGCTTTCAAATCATTTGGTCCCCTTGCAGAAACGGCACTGTTTGCCGCAGCGCGCATTGATCATATTGAAAAATTAATTGCGCCCGCTTTATGCAAAGGGGCATGGGTTTTATGCGATCGTTTTATGGATTCTACTCGCGCCTATCAGGGGGCTAATGGCGGCGTTGATCCAGAGTCAATGCGTTGGATAGAAGCCGCTTCTGTTGGTGAAACACTTCCAGACTTAACGCTTATCCTCGATCTTGACCCAGCTGAGGGACTATTGCGCGCGCAACAAAGACGCCAAAGCGATGAGACGCCCGATCGTTTTGAAGCAGAGGCGCTTTCATTTCATCTCGCCTTACGACGGGCATTTTATGACATAGCCGTTACTCACCCTCAGCGCTGTCGAATGATTGATGCGGCGGTGCCTGTTGAAGATGTGGCCCAAATGATTAAGAGCTGTATTAACGAACGGTTCTTTAACAGCGGCACAAAAACCTCTAATCGGGAGGCTTAAGGGAATGGAGTCTCCGGAGAGCGACCGCTTTAATGACGCGCCGCATCCTCGAGAGCAGTATGTTCTCTTTGGGCATGGTGATGCAGAACGGGAATTGCTTGCCGCCTTTCGTCAAAATAAAATGGCTCAAGCCTGGATTATTGGCGGGCCAGAAGGCATTGGTAAGGCGACGTTAGCCTGGCGGCTGGCCCGGTTTCTTTCCGCCTATCCTGATCCGATGGTTATTGACGTGCAACGCGCGCAGTCTTTGGAAATTAGTTCACAGCATCCTGTTTCCCGACTGATTCAAGCGCAGGCGTTTTCTGAAATTTTCCTGCTGCGGCGTGAATGGAACGAGAAAACAAAAAAGTTTTTTACGGAAATTCGCGTTGATGACGTTCGCAAAATAATTAGCGCTTTCCATCATAGTTCGGGACTAGGGGGCTGGCGGATTGCAATTATTGATAGCGCAGATGATTTAAATCGGTCTGCGGCGAATGCCCTGCTTAAGCTCATTGAAGAACCGCCTGAAAAATCTCTCTTCTTGCTTATTTCTAATCAGCCGGGTCGGTTGTTGCCGACGCTTCGTTCGCGATGTCGTAAGCTGATGCTGAATTCTCTTACCCAAGATGAAATCATCCAGATCATTGACTCCTTAGGTAAGCCTTGGACTAAGGTTCCAAGCGACGATGTAGCGGTTGCGAGTCAGCATGCTGATGGATTAATCCGCGAGGCTTTAAGATTGTTGGACCCCGAGGCGATCCAATTTCATGATCAAATCATGCGGCTTTTGCGTCGTTTGCCACAAATCGACTGGATGGGCGTTCATCAACTTGCTGAAAAAGTAACAGGCCGCGATCAAGAAGCGGCCTATGAAACGCTTATAAGAGCGGTTGAAACCTATCTTGATGACCGCGTGCGGACACGCGCCAAAGATTTGGCGTCAGCAACGCGTTTGATTGGTTATGCTCAAGCTTGGCAAGAAATCCACACGCTCGCTCAAGAAGCGGAAGTATTTAACTTTGATAAAAAAGCGCTAACGCTTGGTATTTTTGAGCGGCTCGCAAAAGCTGAGGCCTCGTAGCAAGAGGCTGAGCCACTCTTATTTTATGCGACTAATCAACGACGCGTACGGCGCCTTTAGCTGCGCTTGTCGTCATCTTTGCATAGGCGCGCAGGGCGGGACTAACTTGTCTTGAGCGCTTTTTAGCAGGAACAAACCCTTTTTCAGCTTGCGCTTTGTGACGCGCTTCAAGTGTTTTTGCATCAACAGCAAGCGTAATGCGGCGCGTTGGAATATCGATCTCGATGAGATCTCCATTTTTAACCAGCGCAAGCAGGCCGCCTTCAGCAGCTTCTGGGGAGACATGTCCGATCGATAGACCGGACGTGCCGCCAGAGAAACGACCATCTGTAATTAACGCGCAAGCTTTACCGAGCCCTTTGGATTTGAGATAGCTTGTCGGATAGAGCATTTCTTGCATGCCCGGGCCGCCACGAGGACCCTCATAGCGGATCACAACGACATCGCCTGGTCGAACCTCTTCCGTCAAAATGGCGGAGACTGCCGCATCTTGACTTTCATAGACACGGGCGGGTCCAGAGAATTTGAGGATACTTTCATCGACGCCAGCTGTTTTCACGATACAGCCCTCCAGCGCTAGATTACCGGTGAGAACAGCAAGACCTCCATCGCGTGAAAAGGCATGAGTGGCGCTGCGAATGACGCCATTTTCTCGGTCCAAATCTAGAGTTTTAAAGCGTCGATTTTGACTAAAGGCAACTTGCGTAGGAACGCCTCCAGGCGCGGCGCTAAAAAAAAATTTTGCTTCATCGCTTGGCGATAAAGCGATGTCCCAGAGTGAAATGGCTTCTTTCATGCTTGTAGAATGCACAGTGGGTAGGTCGCCATGAAGCAATCCGGCGCGAAATAATTCACCAAGAATAGCGATAACGCCGCCAGCGCGATGCACATCTTCAAGATGCACATCTGCTTTAGAGGGCGCAACTTTACATAACACTGGCACGCGTCGCGACATACGATCGATATCGGCCATGGTAAAATTAACGTCAGCCTCGTGAGCGGCTGCTAACAGGTGCAAAACAGTATTTGTTGATCCACCCATTGCTATATCAAGCGTAATGGCGTTTTCGAATGCCTGAAAACTAGCGATGGCGCGTGGTAAGGCTGTTTCATCATTTTGGTCGTAATAGCGTCGGGCCAAATCGACGATTAGATGTCCAGCCTTGATAAAGAGCTCCTTGCGATCTGCATGGGTTGCAAGAGTGCTCCCATTTCCGGGCAAGGAGAGCCCTAAAGCCTCAGTAAGACAATTCATACTGTTGGCGGTAAACATGCCAGAGCATGAGCCGCATGTCGGGCAGGCGCTGCGTTCAATCGCGGCTACTTCTTCATCGCTGATTTTATCGTCGGCTGCAGCGACCATTGCGTCGACAAGATCGAGCGCGTGTTCTGTGCCGTCAATAACGACTTTTCCCGCCTCCATTGGGCCGCCAGAAACAAATATGGTTGGGATGTTTAGGCGCAGAGAGGCCATCAACATGCCAGGGGTAATTTTATCGCAATTGGAAATACAAACTAGTGCATCGGCGCAATGAGCGTTGACCATATATTCAACGCTATCAGCAATGAGTTCGCGCGAAGGCAGTGAATAAAGCATGCCGTCGTGACCCATGGCGATGCCATCATCGACTGCGATTGTATTAAATTCCTTAGCTACGCCACCGGCTTTTTCGATTTCACGCGCGACCAACTGACCCAGATCTTTGAGATGGACGTGACCAGGTACAAATTGGGTAAAGCTATTTGCAACGGCGATGATCGGCTTATTGAAGTCTTCATCCTTCATGCCTGTTGCGCGCCATAGGCCGCGTGCGCCCGCCATATTGCGGCCGTGTGTCGAGGTACGAGAACGATAGGGCGGCATGGAAAAACTTTCTCATTTCTTGGGGTATATTTAAAGCAAACAGCCGCAGCTGGTTAGGGGCGACAGTCGTCATTGGCTTAGAGATATACCCTCAAAGGTCTCGGTCTTGAAAGAAGAAAGGGAATAATAAAAGAAAAAAACAGGCGGTCAGCCGCCTGCTTAGATCACATAAGCGCATGTAACTTAAGAGGACGCCGCCCTTAGCGGCGTTACTCAAGAAATCAATTAAGCCGCGCGGCGTAATTTAGCAATTGGCGTTGCTTGAGCAAGACAGGCGCTAATGGCGTCTATAGATGAGAAACTCTGTCGACGCAGCATCTCTGGAGGAAATTCAACGTCAAAGGCTTCTTCCAAGGCAAGCATGACGCGGATCGCAGCGAAAGGCGTCAAGCCAGCGTCATAAAGATCGGCAGAGTTAGAAATTTTCTCAATTGGCGCATGAAGCTTACCATTTTGAGCAAGAAGACGGCGAATTGTGTCGATCATATTATTATTATTCTCCACGGGCTCAACGGGCAGCAAGAGCTGGCCTAATTTGATAACGCTAGGTCTGTGACGAAATCATGAACAAGTTACCAAGAAACGCCGTCAGTCGTTGATATGACTTAACATTAGTGATTATTCATTCTAATTGTGGCTAAAAAATAGTAAAAAAATGAGGTTTAAATTTTGTTGCATATTTGATTAAACATAAAAAAATCTCTACTATCTTCTCATGATGAGCGTTCAATCGCACCCAAAATTCCTAATTATTTTCAGCTTTCTCATTTTTACTGATTTATCCTGCGCAAGCGCAGAGGTTAATCAAGATGTTTTTGATCAGCAGCCTGAGGTGATGGATCATGACAAATTTGTGGCGCGCCACAAAATTGTCGTTTCTCACGATGAGGCGTCTCGGCTCTTTAAAAAATTGGCGCAGACGTCAGAAGATCGCACACAAAATCTTCTAGCAAACGCTATTTTAAAACAGTGGGCGCAATCGCATTCTGATACGGCGATGCTCCTTCTCTCCCGATCCACACACGCAGAAAAAATCGGAGAAAAGGATTTGGCGCGAAAATTGGTGGATGATGTTGTGAGCCTTGAGCCGAATTGGTCAGAAGGTTTCGTTTACCGCGCGCGCCTGCGGATGGCGCAGAAAGATATAAAGGGGGCAATTACTGATCTGGAAAGCGCACTTCAGCTTGAGCCGCGTCGGTTTGACGCTTTGGAATTACTAGGTCGGTTAAATGAGGCCAATGGAGATCAGCATAAAGCTCTTGAGGCTTATCAAAAGGCTTTAGAGTTTCTTTCTGCTAATCCGCAGCTACTCGCTCAAGAGCAGCGATTACGGTTCAGCCTAGAACAAGAAAAACATTAATCCCGACTTTTTAAATTAATCGAAGGAACAAAAAATGATGAATGGGCCGGTTTTAGAAACTGTCACGGCTCAGCTTTTTACGAGCGCCCGCACCCACAATGGTTGGTTGGATAAGCCTGTGCCAAACTTGTTACTTGAACAGGCTATAGAAATGGCGAAGTGGGGACCAACTAGTGCAAATTGCACGCCGATGCGTGTCCTTTTTATAAAGTCCACCGAGGCGAAGGCGCGATTAAAACCAGCGCTCGCTCCTCAAAATTTGCAAAAGACGCTAGCGGCGCCTGTCACAGCTATTTTGGCCTATGATCTGGATTTTGCCAGCCATTTACCACGTCTCTACCTCGCGACAGACGCTCGATCCTGGTTCTTGGGCAATGAAGCTTTAATTTTTGAAACAGCTTTTCGCAATTGTACGCTGCAAGCAGCTTATCTGTTAATTGCACTCAGAGCATTAGGGCTGGATGTTGGTCCAATGAGTGGATTTGATAAAGAGAGTGTTGATGCAGAGTTTTTTATCGGCACGCGGATTAAATCTAATTTTTTGATGAATATTGGCTATGGAGATGCGTCCCATCTTTATCCTCGCGGTCCCCGATTTGATTTTCAGGAGATTGCGGAAATTCTTTAGTGAGGCTTGTGCAATGAGCTTATCGGTTCGTTTGTCTGCTTACAGACCCTATGTTTTAGCTATTGTGCGGATCGCTTCCGCCTTGATGTTTTTACAACATGGGACGGCAAAATTATTTGGTTACCCGCATGTGGCTATGTTTGATGGTCTTCAACTGCTCTCCTTGCTCGGTATTGGCGGATTACTGGAGCTTGTAGGGGGCGGATTAGTTTTAGTGGGATGGAAAACGCGGCCGATCGCCTTCTTCTTGTCAGGAGAAATGGCTGTTGCGTATTTTTGGTTTCACGCCGGGAGCGCTTTCTGGCCGATCTTAAATAAGGGCGAGCTGGCGGCGCTTTATTGTTTTGTTTTTCTCTACCTATCAGTTTCAGGTCCAGGGAAATTTTCGGTAGATGGCCCTGAGTAATTGCTGCGCTGCAAAAGAGCCCTAGGGCAATTGAATTGAGGAAGAGGCGGGGTTTCTATTGACAAAGGTTAAGACACATCTATTCCCTAGTCGTCATGATTGATACGGCCATTCCGTCGAAGAATCGCTCACAAGCGCTGGCCTTGCCGAATCTACTGACCTACGGCCGTTGTGCTGCTGTGCCGGTAGTTGCGGGTCTGTTACTTTGGACGACGGATCACTGGGCCCGGTGGGCGGCTCTAGGCATTTATACGGCAGCGGCGATTACAGATTTCCTCGATGGTTATTTGGCGCGGATATGGCAGCAACAATCTCCTATTGGCCGCATGCTTGATCCGATTGCAGACAAGTTGCTCGTTGCCGCAACCTTGCTTGTCGTTGTTTCAGATCGAACCTTAACTGGATGGACAATCTGGGCGGCAATCATCATTTTATGCCGAGAAATCCTAGTATCCGGATTAAGAGAGTATTTGGCTGAACTTAAAGTTCATCTGCCTGTCTCCTCAATTGCAAAATGGAAAACTGTTGCGCAACTCTTTGCGCTTGGGTTTTTTATTGCAGGTCCAGCGGGAGAAGCGGTTTTACCAGGCACGATTAAAATTGGTGCAGCATTATTATGGATCGCCGCAATCCTTACGCTTTACACCGGCTTTGATTATCTCCAGGCGGCGGTTGTGCATTTTGGAGAAGATGACACACGATGAAAGCTATTTATTTTGCCTGGATCAGAGAGCGTATTGGCCTAGCAGAGGAGGAACTTCATCTCCCGCAAGAGGTAAAGACTGTCGCCGAGCTCGTAGATTGGCTTGTTGGGCGCGGGGAGGGCTATGCGCTCGCTTTTGAAAATCGCCAGTCAATTCGCGCTGCAGTTGATAAGCGCCATGCTTCTGCCCACTCCTCGATCGTCTCAGCGCGCGAAATTGCTTTCTTTCCTCCCATGACAGGCGGTTAAATCATGGTCGCGCTGAAAGTGCGCGTTCAATTAGAAGATTTTAACGCGCAAGAAGAAGAAAAACGTCTCCTCTCTGATCGGCGAGATATTGGTGCCATCATTAGTTTCATAGGCCTGTGTCGGGACGAAGAACCGCCATTATCGGCGCTCGAACTTGAGCACTACGCCGGTATGGCAGAAACAGAGATTGAAGCTGTCGCTAAAGAAGCGAGTAGTCGATGGCCGATCTTTGGCGCAACAATTATTCATCGGTATGGGATGATAAAGCCTGGTGAGCAAATTGTGCTTACCCTTGTGGCTGCAGCGCATAGAGAGGCGGCGTTTGCGAGCGCGCAATTCATTATGGATTATCTTAAAACTAAGGCACCTTTTTGGAAAAAGAGACATTTCTTAGATGGCGCTGCGAGCGATTGGATTGCGCCAAAAATTGAAGATGATCTTGCTCTGCGAAGATGGCAGGAATCAAAATCACCCGGTGGTTAGCATTGACTTTAATTTTGGGCTCAGGCGAATTTTAGACCGGGCACGTTCATTCGTGAGACGCTTAAAGCGTCTCAGCCTGATGGCTTTATGTCTACAAGTGACAAGAGGCGATCATGCAAGCTTGTAAATTATGCCAGGGTCGCCACATAATTGGGCATGGTTTTGCTGTCAACACTTAGTAGTAGGGTCTGTTTAAGTTTTGCCGGGGCCATTCCGGCTACCTTGGAAAGAGTTTCTTAGGGAGCTGGTGTTTGCAATAAAGCCCTAGCGCAGGGAGCAGAGATCTCCTCCTTGCTCTGTCACCTTCCACATGCGAGGGAGGTGCCCATGTCAGAGAATAAAAACATTTGTCTGGGTTAAAAATTTTATGCGGCGGGGTTCATGAGAAAACTGGCTGAATTATTCTGGCCGATTATCGGTTTTGCCGCTGTCGTTGCCTCCTTCTCCTTGCTCTATCATGAATTTCAGGGTGAATCGGTTGGGGCGGAAGTTTGGTCTAATCTTAAAGCCATTCCTGTTTCTCATTACTTCCTGGCCGGATTATGTACTCTGTTGGCCTATGCCGCTCTTGCTTGGTATGATCAAATTGCCCTTTTGCATCTTGGTGTAAGACATATTTCCTGGATTTTTATTTCACTATGTTCATTCACCACTTATGCCTTGTCGCATAATATTGGTGCCAGCGTATTTTCTGGCGCGATGGTTCGTTATCGCGCCTATTCAACCAAAGGGCTGAGTGCAGCTCAGGTTGCTGGTCTTGTTTTATTATGTTCCTATACTTTCGCTTTCGGCAATGTGTTGCTTGGCGGCGTGCTGCTCACCTATGACCCGACTATGATGCAGCGCTTATCGGGATTTTTGCCAGATCTGATAACCCATCCTGCGACAGCGAGAATTGTTGGTCTCTCTTGCTTGGGATTTGTTGGGGTTTATGTCGCGGCTTCTCTCATGCACTTACCACCGTTTCGTTGGGGACGCTTAGAGATTCAATACCCAAGACCAGAAATTATGTTTCGCCAATTATTCGCTGCACCAGCAGAATTAATTGGCGCAGCGGGCATAATTTATTTTGCCCTGCCTGAAATTGGCAATCCCGGATATATTGTTGTCTTGGGCGCTTTTCTTTTATCTTTCTCGGCAGCACTGGTTTCTCATGCGCCGGGAGGTCTTGGTGTTTTTGAACTTTTATTTATAAATTTAATGCCGGAAGTGCCGCGCTTTAAAGTTCTTGCCGCCTTATTGGTCTGGCGACTTTTCTATCTCATTATTCCTTTACTGGCGGCGCTTGTGGTTGTCGTTTTGTTTGAGCGACGAAAATTAGCCGATAAGCTCAAATCTTTGTAGTTTGAGTAAAAGGCAATAAGAAATGGCCGAGTTTTATCTCGGCCTCTATTATAGCTTTGGATAGAAGTTATAGTCTGTATTGTTGAATGCGCGTTGTGCGTAACCCGGCAAGACCATGTTGATCAATGGATGTCTGCCAACTTAGGAATTCATCGACCGTTAGCGTATAGCGTGTGCAGGCCTCGTCGAGGGAGAGTAGCCCTCCACGAACAGCTGCGACAACTTCAGCCTTGCGGCGGATCACCCAGCGTTTTGTCGATGTTGGCGGTAAATCCGCAATGGTCAGCGGGCTTCCATCAGGACCGATCACATATTTAGCTCTGGGCCGATTAGTCTCATGCATCACAATACTCACGCCTTCACACAAATGCTTACCCAAAAGGTATAGGCAGCAGGCGTTTAAGAATTAGCTAAACGAACACAATTACCGCAGGCGCAGAGAATAAACGAAGTGTTAGGAAATAACGGTTGAGTCGTTTTTTTTGTAATAATTTTGGGGTTTTTTTGATTGGGCGCGTCGCGTTCCGCTGTATTTATTTTT
>BJGJ01000012.1:40771-47628 GCA_014190435.1 Methylocystaceae bacterium
CATTTAGAAAAAGGACGTGTCGTGATTGCGGCGGGAGGAACGGGCAATCCGTTTTTTACTACTGATACGGGGGCGGTGCTGCGCGCTGCCGAACTTTCTGCAGATGCTGTTTTGAAAGCTACGCAAGTTGATGGCGTTTATACCGCTGATCCTAAGCGCGATCCTGGAGCGCAACGCTATGAACAATTGACCCATGATGAGGCAATCAGCCAGAATCTTGCTGTTATGGATACCGCTGCATTTGCTTTGGCGCGCGAAAATAAAATACCCATTGTCGTTTTTTCCATCGCCGCCTCAGGCGCAATTGCTGAAACGCTTGCGGGTAAGGGACGCTCGACCCTTGTCTCGCCATGAGCTTTTGGAGCATGTCCCGGGTCTTATTCCCGAGTTTATGAAAATCATGCCATAAAGGATGGCCAATAAATGGCTGCGGGCAATTTTGTGATTTGAAACAACAAAAGACAGGTATTTGACACGATGGCTGAGACATTTGACCTCGCTGACATCAAGCGTCGGATGCAGGGAGCTGTGGCGACGCTCAAGCATGAGTTTGGCGGTTTACGCACAGGACGCGCCTCTGCGAGCCTATTGGAGCCCGTGCATGTTGACGCTTATGGTCAGCACCAGCCCCTTAATCAGGTGGCGACAATCAGCGTTCCTGAGTCGCGACTGCTTGCTGTGCAAGTCTGGGACAAAGCTCTTGTGATCGCAGTTGATAAGGCCATCCGGGAAGCCAATTTAGGCCTGCAACCCACTGTCGAAGGGCAGACTTTGCGCATTCGGATGCCAGAATTAAACGAGCAGCGCCGAAAGGAATTGGTCAAAGTCGCTCATAAATACTCCGAAGAGGCGCGTGTTGCTGTACGACATGTCAGGCGCGATGGACTTGATGTCTTAAAGAAGCTTCTCAAAGACCACGCCATTCCTGAAGATGATGAAAAACGTCAAGAAACTGAGGTCCAAAAGGCGACAGATGAGACGATAAAAGAAATTGACGCTACTTTGGCAGCTAAGGAAAAGGAGATCATGCAGATTTAACAAAGAGTGTCTCGGTTCCTCTAAAGTCGGACGATTTGGAAATAATAATGTCGGGAAGCGCCTCCAAGGATAGAGCCATGAACGATCCAGATACTGGATCGTCCCCCCGTCATGTTGCGATCATCATGGATGGAAATGGGCGCTGGGCGACGCAACGCGGATTGCCACGCCTAGAAGGCCATCGGCAGGGCGTAGAAGCGCTGCGTCGCGCTGTTCGCGCCGCCATTGATCTGAAGATTTATTATTTAACCGTTTATTCTTTTTCGGCTGAAAATTGGACGCGTCCCTTTGATGAAGTGCAAAGTCTGCTGGGACTTTTACATCTTTTTATCCGAAATGACCTTGCTGAGCTCAATGCAAATAACGTTCGCGTTCGTATCATTGGCGAGCGTCAGGGTCTTGCGTCAGATATTGCTCAATTATTGGTAGAAGCTGAAAACGTTACAAGAAATAATACAGGTCTCATCTTAGTTGTTGCGTTTAATTATAGCGCCCGACAGGAGATTGCAGCAACAGCGCGACGTCTCGCGCAACGCGTTGAAGAAGGACAATTACTTTCAAGCGAAATTGACGCCGATATTTTTGGCGCAGAACTTGAAACAAACGACATTCCTGATCCTGATCTTATTATTCGCACATCTGGCGAGCAAAGATTATCGAATTTCTTGCTTTGGCAAGCTGCTTATTCTGAATTTGTGTTCTTGCCTGTTCTTTGGCCCGATTTTGATCGCGCGGCTTTCATTACCGCTATCGCAGAATATATGCATCGAGATCGCAGATATGGCGGATTAACGACGCCATCATTGAGCAAAAAGTCTGCTTCGTGATCCTTAATTTAGAAAAGAAACAGGACGCACCGGCGCCTTTTGTTGATCTTTGGCCGCGGTTAATTTCAGCAATTATTATGATTATTGCTGCGCTTGTTACTTTACGTGTTGGTGGAAAATTATTTGTTCTATTTTGGGTGTTGGCTGCTGCAGCAGTGAGTTGGGAGTGGCAATCTTTAATTTGCGCGCAGCGGGCCCATCTGCGCAGCGTGCTTGGCGTGATTGGATGTGCGCTTGTCGCTTGGTTGAGTTGGCGACATGACGTCAAGGGCGTTTTTATTCTTATCATCTTGGCTGTTTTAACGCTCGCTGGCCTTGCCAAGCAGGGTCGCCGTCTTTGGGCGGGGGGAGGCATGATTTATGCCGCCTTACTCGTTGCGGGGGTTTGTTTTTTACGACTGTCTCCGCAGCATGGGCTTGAAGGAATCGCTTTTCTCTTCGCAATCGTCTGGGGAGCAGATATTTTTGCCTATTTTGGGGGGCGACTCATCGGCGGGCCAAAATTATGGCCGGCGGTTTCAGCTGGGAAAACCTGGTCTGGCTCAATTGTGGGGCTCATCTGCGGCGCGCTCTGCGGCCTGTTGACAATATGGCTTTTTAGCGAAATGCAACTTGAGACCTTTCCGACGTTTCTCCTTGGACTAAGTGTGGCGCTGATTTCTCAACTTGGCGATCTCTTTGAATCGGCGGTGAAAAGAACATTTGGCGTTAAAGATTCGAGTCAGCTCATTCCTGGTCATGGCGGCGTGATGGACAGGCTGGATGCGTTTATTTTCGCCGTGATTTACGCAGCGCTATTGGGTCTCGTCCGTTCCCCAAGGTCAGTGGCGGATGGCTTCTTCTTCTGGTAGACAAAACTCAATGTCAGTGACCAACGATCATTCGCAAAAATCCCCACCGCCGTCTCCTCGGCGCATCTCGCTCCTGGGCGCTACTGGCTCGGTTGGCAGATCTACGGTGGATCTTCTTGAGAGAAACCCTGATGTTTTCTCCGTTTCTGCCGTAGCAGGCGGCAGCGATGTAGCGGGCTTGGCGGATATCGCCCGCCGCGTAAAAGCAGAATTCGCCGCAATTCGCGATGAAAACGCCTATGAAGCCCTCAAGGAAGCATTGGCTGGGACGAATATCCAAGTTGGCGCTGGACGCGCAGCGGTTATTGAGGCCGCCTTAAGAGACGCGGATCTTGTCGTATCGGCAATTGTCGGCGCGGCGGGCGTTGAGCCTACGCATGCTGCCCTGGCGGCTGGAAAGGACGTCGCCCTCGCAAATAAGGAATGTCTTGTTTGCGCCGGCGCGCCGTTCATGCGCACGGCCCGCCAAAAGAATGTACGTCTCTTACCTGTCGACAGCGAGCACAACGCAATTTTTCAAGCGCTTGGCGGCGAAGATCCGGATCGAATCGAGCGCATGATTGTTACGGCCTCTGGCGGCCCATTTCGTACCTGGACGAAGGAACAAATTGCTTTAGCGACTGTAGAACAAGCGCTCAATCATCCCAATTGGGCCATGGGCCCTAAGATTACTATTGATTCTGCAGGGATGATGAATAAAGGCCTCGAATTAATTGAGGCCCACCACCTTTTCGGCGTGCCAGCATCAAAACTTGAAGTTGTGGTTCATCCGCAGTCTATTGTTCATGGCATGGTCGCTTTCTCCGATGGCTCTGTGACTGCAGGACTTGCTGCGCCCGATATGCGCACACCGATTGCGCATTGCTTGGGCTTCCCAGATCGTTTGGCGGCGCCCACGCCGCGACTGGATTTTGCAAAAATAGCGACTTTGACTTTTGAAGCCCCGGATTTTGATCGATTTCCCGCTCTGCGTATGGCGCTGGACGCTTTAGCTCATGGTGGCGGGCTGACAACAGTTCTCAATGCCGCCAATGAAATTGCCGTTGAAGCCTTTCTTGATCGACGCATTGCATTTTCGGGCATTGCCCACCACGTCGAGGATGCCTGCGCCATCGCGGTGCGCGAGGGCTATGCAAAAGAACCTTCCACGATTGACGAGGCGCTTGATATTGATCGGTTGGTTCGCACGCGGTCACGTAAAAAATTAGCGATTGCAGATCCAGCGTTTGAGTTGACAGCACATTAATTCTTATTGGCTCCGCTAATAGTCGGGCAGCCTTAACGCGTTAGGAAGCCGAAAGATGGATATTCTTACGACCTTCGCAATTTATCTTATTCCTTTTGTTGTTGTGTTGAGTGTTGTCGTTTTTGTGCATGAGTATGGTCATTTCATTGTTGGTCGCTGGTGTGGGATACAAGTTGACGCTTTCTCCATTGGTTTTGGCCCAGAATTATGGGCGCGCCTTGACCGCTTCGGTACTCGTTGGCGCATAGCCGCTATTCCCTTAGGCGGTTATGTTAAATTTCATGGCGACGCTAATGGTGCAAGCGTTGCAGATCCTGAAGCTTTAAAAGCGATGCCGCCTGAAGAACGCGCTGTGACATTTTCTGCGCAGTCTTTGAGTAAGCGCGCTGCAGTCGTCTTTGCTGGACCCTTAGCTAATTTTCTGCTTGCGATCGCTATATTTACTGGTCTGCTTTATTTTAACGGGCGTACTGTTTTGGCTCCGCGTATTGGCACTGTTGTAGAAGGAGGTGCGGGGCGGTTGGCAGGTTTCCAGCCGGGCGATTTGATCATCAGTATTGATGGCGAACAAATTTCCAGCTTTGCAAATATGCAGGAAATTGTCTCTGTTTCTGCTGAGAAACCGCTGTCCTTCATTCTTCGGCGCCATGATCAAGACATAACGCTTGTCGCAACGCCGGCGTGGAAAGAAATCAAAAATCCAGTGGGAAGCATGCGCATTGGCATGCTGGGGTTGCAGGCTTCAACAATTGCTGAAGATGTGCATGAAGAGCGTTATGGCTTGGGACAGTCTTTCTACTTAGCGATTGAAGAAACTTGGCAAATCTCGTCACGCACTGGCGGCTATATGGTTGGCCTTGTGACAGGCCGTGAGAGCGCAGATCAATTATCTGGTCCTATCGGCATCGCACAAATGTCGGGTCAAATGGCCAAGGCCGTCACAAAAGTTGGTCTAGCACCTTTTCTCAATTTGATCGCCATTTTATCGGTCTCCATCGGACTGCTAAATCTCTTGCCTGTGCCTCTACTGGATGGGGGACACTTGCTTTTTTATAGCATTGAGGCCCTCCAGGGACGCGCGCTTAATGAACGGGCGCAGGAATTTGCGTTTCGGGTTGGGCTGGCGATGGTTGGCGCCTTGATGATTTTCTCAACCTACAACGATCTTGCGCGGCTCATCGCTAAATGGGCGGGTGGGGCCTCCTGACCCCCGCATTTGCGTTTGCCCCCCTTAAGGGGTCAATTTTGGAGCGTTTTGGGCTGGTTGTTAACCAGTTGCTGACTATGAATCGCAGCTTTTACGCCACGTCTTCGACACATTATTAATTCATTACCCTTTCAAGATATGTAGGTGAGGTCGAGGCCTATAGAGGGGAATCGTAAGATTCCGCATACTTCCGAGGCGAGTTTCGGAAGAGGCGATTCTCTGATGGACGGCACCGAATTTGGGTGAAATGCGCATATGCGCCTTCGGGGCATTGAGCATTGAGAACGAGATTATACATGTATTTTACACGCGGCATTTTGAAATCGACGTCTCTCTTTGCAGCAGCGCTATTTTTTGCGCTTGCGACGGCTGCGCCTGTTATGGCGGCTCCAGAAATTGTCGTGTCGGGTGATCGCGCAGACGCAGAAAGCATTAAATCCTTCTTTGCTGGCACGAGCGAAGCTGAAATCGACAAGGGCTTGGAGGCGCTACGCGCTACAGGGCGCTATTCAACGATCTCCGCCAGCCGTCAGGGTAATCGCGTTATTATTCGGGTAACCGAGGGCGGCACAGTTAATCGCGTCGCTATTGAGGGCAACAGTAAGATTCCATCCGATAAAATATTGCCAGAGCTTCGCACGAAAGCGCACACCAGCTTCAATCCTCAGACGGCGACTGCTGACGTCAATATGCTGACCGAAATCTACAAGCGGAATGGTCGTGCTGCCGCTAAAATCACCTACCGCACTGTTCAATTGCCTAATAGTAAAATTGATGTCGTCTTTACAGTGGAAGAAGGATCAAAGACCGGCATTAAGGAAATCAAATTTATCGGTAATAATGTCTATTCGACACGTCGACTTGTTGGCATGATGGAAACGACTGAAATGAATTTCATGTCGTTTTTCAAATCTTCCGACGTTTATGACCCTGACCGCATCGCTAGTGATCTAGAAATCATTCGCCGCTTTTATTTGAAAAATGGTTATGCTGATTTTCGCGTAACCAATTCGGATGCGCAATTTGACGCTCAACAGGGCGGTTATATTGTAACGATTGCTATTGAAGAAGGACCGCAATATCGCGTCTCAAGCGTTGATGTGGAATCTCATGTTCCAGATATCGACGGGAATTCTCTCAAGGATGAATTGAGAATTGCAGCAGGCGATATTTATAATGGCGATGCAGTTGAAAAAACGGTTGAGTCGCTCACGAGAGCTGTAGCGAAAAGAGGCTATGCCTTCACGCAAGCTCGGCCAAGAGGTGAACGCAATCAGGCAGCCCAGACTGTGGCGATCCGCTTCCTTCTTGATGAGGGTCCGCGTGTTTATATTGAGCGCATTGTCATCAAGGGTAATACGCGAACGCGCGATTACGTTATTCGGCGCGAGTTCGATTTAGGCGAAGGCGACGCTTATAATCGCGTTCTGGTTGACCGCGCTGAGCGGCGTCTTAATGGTTTGGGTTATTTTAAAAAGGTGAAGGTCAGTAATGAGCCTGGCTCTTCACCCGATCGCGTTATCTTGCTTGTCGAGGTTGAGGATCAACCAACGGGCAACTTCGGCGTTTCTGGCGGTTACTCAACGAACCAAGGCTTTATTGGCGAAGTCTCTGTTTCAGAAAGTAACTTCTTAGGCCGTGGTCAGGCTGTGCGTCTTTCGGTTCAAGGCGGCCAGGTCGCGAGCGGC
>BJGJ01000013.1 GCA_014190435.1 Methylocystaceae bacterium
CGGCAAAAGAAAAAGCCCGGTCATGGGGACCGGGCTTCATCAGATTGATTTTTAAATCAGATCAGTATTTGGCAACGATTGGCTCGCCAACGAAGGGGTTGAAGTGCCAGTTGAGGCCAGCGCGCACCGTGTTGAATTGCGTTGGCGACTGATGATTGGCTCCGAAGCTGCCCTGTCCTGGAGCAGCATAAACCGCGTAGATCGCCTGATTGGTCGAGCCAAGATCGGTGTAGAGATACTCGACCTTTGCCGACCAAGCTGGGAAGGTTTGTGGCGACCACTCAATGCCACCGCCTGCTGTCCAGCCAACTTGGGTGTTGCCCGAGGTGGAGGTTCCGCTAATGCCGGCAACTGTTGGCAGCGTTGTCAAAGTTGTACCGACACCAACTGTATTGTTGACATAGCCGTAAGCAAAACCGCCCGTGCCATAGACGAGGAAGTTTGAATAGCCTGGGATAACGACGCCCAAGCGGCCACGCGCCGTTCCGAACCAATCAATATTTTTGGCGTTATTAATTGCTGTGTAGCCATTACCAGTCAAATTTGGCTGACTATAGGCAACGGTTGACCCCATATCAGAGGCTTGAATGTCGGCCTCAATACCAGCAACAAACATTGGCGTGATTTGATAATTGTAGCCGAGCTGACCGCCGCCAACGACGCCAGAAGGAGCCACCGCGCTGTTTGACCAAGCAGCGGATACTGGAGCCGTAGTTGCTCCGTTAGCGTATGTGCCAGCAAGTGAACCCGTGCTAGTTGAGCCATTGGCAAAACCGTAACCGACGTTGATACCGCCGTAGAGCCCGCCCCAATTATAGGCTGAAGGCACAGCAACGGGCGGCGCTTTGCGGGTTGGCAAATCAGCGGCAAAAGCGGTGCCAGAAATCAGAACCAGTGCAAGACCAGCGGCAGCAGGAAATTTATTCATCTTAAAGCCCTCTTGTGTTTATCGTCCAATTCTTTGCGGTCATTTACATCTGTGCGCTGTGTTCGTTCATTCTACACAGGCCAAGACGACAACTCCACCGTCATCAGCAGGCTTAATGCGTGTGCTTTGACACGGTCAACGAAAACTGTCGCCGGAAAGCCTCAAAGCCTCGCATTTGCTGGCTTGCGTGACAATTTGGCAACAGATTCAGGAGGTGAGAGGCTTAATTTTCGCCCCGCGAGCGCCGCAGCCGCTCCCAATAATCGAGGCGCTTTGCAATTTCTCGCTCAAAGCCGCGCTCTACTGGATGGTAGAGTTTTTGGCGCCTGAGGGCGTCGGGCCAGTAATTTTGGCCTGAAAATCCATCTGGCGCATCATGATCATATTCATAATCCGCGCCATAGCCCGCTTCGCGCATCAGCGCGGTTGGCGCGTTCAATATGGTTTTTGGCGGGGTGAGGGAGCCCCTATCTTGCGCCAGGCGACGAGCGGCCTTGTAGGCAACATAGGCGGCGTTAGATTTTGGCGCGGTGGCGACATAGATGACAGCTTGCGCAAGAGCCAATTCGCCTTCGGGGCTGCCTAAAAAATCATAGGCCTCCTTGGCGGCATTGGCCACAACCAGAGCTTGCGGATCAGCCAGTCCAATATCCTCAACCGCCATGCGCACAACGCGGCGTGCAAGGAAAAGCGGGTCTTCGCCTGCATCAAGCATGCGCGCCAAATAATAAAGCGCTGCATCTGGATCAGAGCCGCGCACACATTTATGTAAGGCGCTGATGAGATTGTAATGGCCTTCTTGCGCCTTATCATAAATTGGTGCACGTCGTTGCACGATTTTTGTTAGCCCATCGCAATCAAAACACTCATCCGCTCGCGCTGCGCGCCAAAGCTCTTCTGATAAGGTAAGCGCTGCACGACCATCGCCATCGGCCATCGCAACCAACGCACGTCGCGCCGCCTCATCTAGGGGTAAGGGCTTGCCTTCAACTTCTTCTGCGCGCGCAATTAACTTCTCCAGCGCAGCTTCATCGAGCGCTTTAAAAATCATCACGCGCGCACGTGAGAGAAGCGCCGCGTTAAGCTCAAATGAGGGATTTTCCGTTGTCGCGCCAATTAAGGTAATTGTGCCGTCTTCCATGACGGGAAGAAAAGAATCTTGTTGCGCGCGGTTAAAGCGATGGATTTCATCAACAAAGAGCAGCGTGTTTTTTCCCGCAAGACGGTGTGCGCGCGCTGTTTCGAAAGTTTTTTTAAGCTCCGCAACGCCTGTAAAAATTGCTGAAATCTGAGCAAAAGCTAATTGCGTTTCTTGCGCTAATAAGCGTGCAACAGTTGTTTTTCCTGTGCCGGGCGGTCCCCAGAAAATAAGCGAGCCTAAGGAGCCTGCGCGAATTAACCGCGTTAAGGCCCCATCCACGCCAAGAAGATGATCCTGTCCTGCAACATCGCCCAGTTTATGAGGACGCAATCGATCCGCGAGCGGACGGTGCGCGCTGACGTCTAGTTTTGCTGACTGGAAAAGATCCGTCATATCGAGGAGATAATAATGCGCTGCGGCGTCGGTGTTAATTCGCGCTAATCTCAATGATTTTTGCGCTATGATGAATAACCTCTACTTTGTCGCCGACGCTTTTGCCTAATAAGGCTTGAGCAAGTGGGGCGACATAAGGGATCAGTCCTTTAGTGGGATCGCCTTCATCTTCTCCAACCAATTTAAAGCTGCGTTTTTCTCCGCCCTGGAGCTCTACGACAACCTGGTGGCCAAAGCGTATTTGGCTATGGTCCGTAATGGCTGAAACAACTTCGGCGCTTGCGCGTCTTGCTGTCCAATAGCGTAATTCTCTTTGAGCGACAGCGAGCGCATGGGCGTCATCTTTTGTCGTCGCGCTCTCTAGTTCTTTATGCAATCTGACAAGATGCGTTTCGATTTGTATGAGCCCTTCAGGCGTGACAAGATTACGATGCGAACTAATTGGACGATCTGGCAAATCTTCGCGGGGATTATTGTCGTCTTGCTCTTTAGTGAATGCCGAGCTCATATTTTGTTCCTTGAATATGGATGAATAACTAAAGTGAAAAAACAATCGGCCCTGAAGGGGGCCGTTAAAGCTATTAGAGCTGAGACTGGTCTCAATGTCGAGAAAGATGCCGGCCTTGCGACAATTCGCTCAATGTCCCTTAGGCCATTTCAATCACAATCCGACCACGAATCGCGCCCTTTACGATTGTTTTCGCCCGATCAAGCGCTTGAGTGAAGGGAATGGTTTCCGACATCGCCTCAAGCGCTTTGACGTCAAGGTCATTAGCTAGTCGCGTCCAGGCCTCCTGGCGAAGCGCAAGACGCGGTCTAACGCTTTCAACACCTAACAACGCTACCCCACGAAGAATGAAGGGAGCGACGCTTGTCGGCAACTCCATTCCGCCCACATTGCCACAGGCGGCGATGGCGCCATCGAATTGAGTTTGCGCAAGCAGATTGGCCAGGGTGACACCGCCAACAGTATCGATACCCGCAGCAAAGTTTTGGGGTTGGAGAAGCTTACCTGACGTCGTTAGCGCATCTCTGGATAGAATATCCTGAGCTCCCAACGCGCGAAGATAATCAGCTTCCTCCGCTCTGCCGGTGACGGCGGTTACACGCCAACCGCTTTTGGCAAGTAAGGCGACGGCGAAAGAGCCAACCCCGCCCGCTGAGCCGGTTACGACAGCTGGGCCCATCTCAGGAGATAGACCGTAATGTTCTAGGGCGAGAACGCAGAGCGCAGCGGTGAGGCCAGCGGTTCCGATCGTCATCGCCTGTGCGGGCGTGAGACTTTTAGGAAGTTTCACGAGCCAATCCGCGTTTAGTCGCGCTTTTTGGGCAAATCCGCCGAAGTGCGCTTCGCCAAGGCCGCAGCCGGTCGCGACGACGACATCGCCGGGGACAAAGCTTTCATGCCTCGAGCCTGTGACCCGTCCAGCTAGGTCAACGCCTGGAATCATAGGATAGCGACGCACAACGGGCCGCGCGCCAGTAATTGCTAGCCCATCTTTAAAATTGATTGCCGAATGAGAAATATCGACATCAACATCGCCCGCCATCAGCTCATGTTCGGTCATATCGACATAAGCTGCGTTATGTCCCCCGGGACCTTGATCGATGCGAATGGCTTTGAAAACGGAAGAGGAAGGCTGCATGACGAAATGGGAGGTTGGGCCGTTAAGCGTTGCGGCTTAAAGCATAGAAGATTGATCTTAAAAGGTTTCTACCTAACGCTAGCAACCGCGTCAGCTAGAACGCTCAGCGAGAACAACCGCGCCGCTGAATTCTTAGCGGCGCGTCAAACTCAGCTTTCCTCGTCGGTCTCTATATCTCCGTCGATGAGGCCGGTTACATCGTCATCTTCCGTTTCGTCTTCCTCAAGGAAGGTATCGTCCGCATCATCTTCAATTTCGACGTCGTCATCGACATCGATTACTTCCGCAGCATTTTCCTCTGCTTCGACCTCATCGAGTGAAACGGTATCTACGCCTTTTTTCTCGATTTCCGCCTCTTCTTCCTCATCGTCTCGGCTCGCGGCGCGCGCCAGGGCAACGACTTGGAAGATGGCCCCGCATTTTGGGCAAACTATCGGATCTTTATTCAGATCGTAGAATTTTGTCGCGCAGGATTGACATTGGCGCTTTGCGCCGAGATCGGGTTTGGCCACGGTACTTAGATCCTCGGAAAACAGCTGCGTGGAAACGTCCGCCTGAATGACACACGACTGGGCGCTTCGGTTAGTGGGCTCTAGCGCCTGTGTCAAATGGATTAATCAAAATGCCCCAAACTTCCCGCGCCGTCTTCGATCAGCCATTGCCAAGTTCGATGGGGATTGGCATAGAAAAGCCGCCCGCGGGTGTAGCTCAATGGTAGAGCAGCAGCCTTCCAAGCTGAATACGAGGGTTCGATTCCCTTCACCCGCTCCATCGTTTTTTCTAAAGATCTCATTTATGATTTTTTCTTGCTTGGGCACCTTTCAAAGCGCCTTGCAGGGCTGCGCCAAGCGCGCCTTCGTTTGAACCAGGCGGGTGGACGCCGGATATATTTTTTGAGGCGGGAAAAGGCGGCGTTTGAGATTGAACTTTTTTTATTGCGCCGGGCGTATCGTCTAAACGCATCGAAAGAGCGATACGTTTGCGATCAATATCAAGCTCCATCACTTTAACGCGCACAATATCGCCTGGTTTCACAATTGTGCGCGGATCTTTCACAAATGTTTTTGACAGCGCTGAGATATGAACCAGTCCATCTTGATGTACGCCGATGTCGACAAAAGCGCCAAAGGCCGCGACATTCGTAACAACGCCTTCAAGCACCATGCCTGGTTTAAGGTCCTTAAGAGTTTCAACGCCTTCAAGAAATGTCGCAGTTTTAAACGCGGGCCGTGGGTCGCGTCCAGGTTTTTCAAGTTCAGAAAATACATCACGAATTGTTGGCAGACCAAAATCTTGATCAATAAATTGTGCGGGATTTAATTGCTTGAGTAGTTTTACGTCGCCGATGAGTGTGTGAATATTTGTTTTTAATTGATCGAGAATGCGCCTCACGAGAGGATAAGCTTCTGGATGGACGCCTGAGCGATCAAGCGGATCTTCTCCATCAAGGATACGCAAAAAACCCGCGCATTGCTCAAAGGATTTTTCACCAAGGCGCGAAACTTTTTTTAATTCAGTGCGGGAGCGGAACGCCCCATGCGCATCGCGATAAGCAACGATATTTTCAGCTAAGCTTTCGCTAAGTCCAGATACGCGCGCTAATAAGGGGGCTGAGGCGGTATTGACGTCGACGCCAACCGCATTCACGCAATCTTCAACAATAGCATTGAGTGCGCGTGTTAATTTCACTTCAGAAACATCATGCTGATATTGACCAACGCCAATTGCTTTTGGTTCAATTTTAACTAGCTCTGCAAGAGGATCTTGTAGTCGACGCGCGATCGACGCCGCGCCACGCAGAGATACATCGAGATCGGGTAACTCGCGCGAGGCGTATTCTGAAGCTGAATAGACAGATGCGCCTGCCTCGGAAACTATAATTTTTGTAAGCTTAAGCTCTGGAAATTTTGTTATGAGCTCTTGCGCTAATTTATCCGTTTCTCTCGATGCCGTGCCGTTACCAATTGCAAGCAGCTCCACTTTGTTTTCGTGTGCAAGCCTAGCAAGGGTTATTAATGCCTCATCCCATCGCCTTTGGGGTTCGTGTGGATAGATTGCAGTTGTGGCAACAATTTTGCCTGTTTTATCAATGACTGCAACTTTTACGCCTGTGCGAAATCCTGGATCCAAGCCGATTGTTGCGCGCGTTCCAGCGGGAGCGGCAAGGAGAAGATCTCTTAAATTTTCAGCAAAGACGCGAATTGCCTCCTCTTCAGCGTTTCGCCACAAGCGTCCGCGGGCGTCGAGAGAAAGATGCAGCTCAATTTTTGTACGCCACGCCCAACGCACGGTCTCTAAGAGCCAATGATCGCCAGCGCGACCGCGATCTTCAATTTTAAAATGGCGGATGATGCGGGGTTGATAGCCGCCTAACTCCTCTTCTTGCTCGGCCTTTAAGACCAGATCGAGTATTTGTTCCTTCTCGCCGCGCATGAGGGCAAGGATTCGATGAGAGGGAAGCTTTGCAATCGGTTGGGAGAATTCAAAATAATCGGCGTATTTTATCCCAGTGCTTTCTTTGCCTTTTCGCGCCTTTGCGTAAATAAAGCTTTGCGACCAATAAATATTACGTAATACACCAACAAGATCTGCGTCTTCAGAAAATTGTTCAACGAGAATTGCGCGCGCGCCTTCTAGCACCGCATCTACATCATTGATATTTTTTTCTGGATTTATGAAGTGGACTGCTTGTGATTTAGGATCTAGCGCAGGGTTTTTAAACAGTCTCTCAGCAAGTTCTAAAAGGCCTGCTTCGATAGCAATTTGCGCTTTTGTGCGTCTTTTAGGTTTGAAGGGAAGATAAATATCTTCAAGGCGGGCTTTGTTATCTGCTTCAAGGATCGCCTGTTTCAAGGCGGGGTTAAGTTTACCTTGTGCGAGAATTGATTCGAGAATTGTTTTTCGGCGATCTTCCAATTCGCGTAAATAATTTAGTCTTTCTTCAAGCTTTCTTAATTGCGTATCATCTAGAGCGCCAGTGGCTTCTTTACGGTAGCGCGCGATAAAGGGTACGGTTGAACCGTTATCGAGCAAGGCGATCGCAGCCTCAATCTGCCAGGGTTTAGCCGAAAGTTCATTGCTTAATCGCTCAGCGATCGGCGTCATTGACCCTGCCTCGAATCATTGTGATGGAATGGGAGGCTTGTAGCGAAAGCCAAACAAAATCTAAAATCTATAATTAATTTTTGAACATGAATTTTCTTTTAGTGTTCCAGGGCATGTCGAATCGGCCTTTCTTGAACTTTTAGATTTTTTCTTCCCAACAGCTCTATATAACAAAATAAAGCTTTTTCTTTTGCGAAAAATTCCGCTCTTAGTGTGATTTGCTCGCGTTTTACTTAAAAGGTGATATCTTTAGGAAAAGTTGCTATCTAGGAAAGCGGCCTATGCCCGCGCTTTTAAGGATCTCAAAGCGTGGGAAGACGCAAGAGTTATGCATAGTCCAACATCAAGCGCCTTTTTACATATCAAAAGCGCTGGCGTTACGGCAGTGCTGGGACCAACTAACACTGGCAAAACGCATCATGCGATAGAGCGCATGCTGTCTTTTCCAAGTGGACTTATTGGCTTACCGTTACGGCTATTGGCGCGCGAGGTGTATAATCGCGTTGTTGCGCGCGTTGGCGCAAACAACGTGGCTTTAATTACGGGCGAGGAAAAAATCAGACCACCGGCGCCGGCCTATTGGGTTTCGACTGTTGAGGCGATGCCGCGCGATATTAAAGTCGATTTTTTAGCCATTGATGAAATCCAACTTACCGCTGATCTAGACCGCGGACATATTTTCACTGATCGTTTGTTGCATTGGCGCGGCGAGCAAGAAACTTTATTGATTGGGGCGGCGACAATGGCCCCGATAATTCGCGAGCTGTTTCCCAATGCGCCGATTTTCTCACGTCCGCGTCTTTCGAAACTTTCTTTCGCAGGAGATCGAAAAATCTCGCGATTACCGCCAAGGACGGCGATCGTCGCTTTTTCTGCTGAAGAAGTTTATGCGATTGCAGAGTGGATCAAACGTCAACGTGGTGGAGCGGCTGTTGTGTTGGGCGCGCTTAGTCCGCGCACACGCAATGCGCAGGTTGAATTATTTCAATCAGGCGATGTTGATTATGTCGTGGCGACGGATGCAATAGGGATGGGGCTTAATCTCGACGTCGATTACGTCGCATTTGCTTCCGATCGAAAATTTGATGGCTGGCGCAATCGACGATTAACGCCAGCAGAATTTGGTCAAATCGCTGGTCGCGCAGGGCGGCATATGGCCGATGGTGTGTTTGGATCAACAGGTCGCTGCCCGCCTTTTGACGAAGAGCTCATTGAAGCTTTGGAGGATCATCGCTTTGATGCCGTAACGTTGTTGCAATGGCGAAATAGCGCGCTGGATTTTTCGTCTCTTGACGCTCTCTTGCTTACGCTTGAACGGACGCCAACGCATTTACGCTTCACGCGCGGGCCAATCGCGATCGATCAAATAACATTAGAGGCTGTAAGCCACGATGAAGCAACGCGCCGCAATGCGAAGTCTCCCGCAGATGTCGCTCGACTTTGGGACGCCTGCCAGATTCCGGATTATCGCAAAACATCGCCCGCAGCGCATACAGAGCTTGTTCGGACAATATTCGGATTTATTGTCCGGCGAGGAAAAATTCCTGCAGAATGGATGGCTCAACAGATTGCCGGGGTTGATCGGGTGGATGGCGATATTGATACTCTTTCGCATCGTCTGGCACAGGTGCGCACCTGGAGCTTTATAAGTAATCGTTCGGGTTGGCTTGAGGATGCTGAGCATTGGCAGAGCCGCGCGCGTCGGGTAGAGGACAGCTTGTCAGACGCGCTGCACGAACGGTTAACTCAGCGTTTTGTTGATCGCCGCACCAGCGTATTGATGCGCCGTCTTAGAGAGAATGCAATGTTAGAAGCCGAAATTAACGCCGCTGGCGATGTGCTTGTCGAAGGTCAGCATGTCGGAAGTCTTCAGGGCTTTCGTTTCACGCCAGATCCTGGGGCGGCTGGCGAAGCAGCAAAAACACTCAACGCAGCGGCGCTTAAGGCCCTGGCGGGAGAGTTTGAAGCCCGCGCCACGAGAGTTTTTGACGCTGTTGACGACGCCTTCGCCTTAGCCAATGACGGCGTGATCCGCTGGCTCGGCGAACCCTTAGCAAAAATAACGGCTGGCGCAGGCATTTTGAGCCCAAGCTGTCGAATTTTAGCGGATGAGCAGCTCGCTGGCGCAGCGCTCGACAAGGTGAAACAGCGCCTCGATCTTTGGCTTGCGCAACATGTCAAAAAGCTTTTGGGCGCCTTGGAGGTATTGGAAAAAGGGGAAGGTCTTGAGGGAACGACGCGGGGTGTCGCATTCCAAATTGCTGAAGAACTCGGCGTTCTCGATCGAACGCGCGTTGCAAAAGAAATCAAAGCCTTTTCTCAGGAAGATCGTGGCGCTTTAAGAAAATTAGGGGTGCGCTTTGGCGCCTATCACATCTATTTGCCCTTGTTGCTTAAACCAGCGCCCCGCAGCTTGGCGGCCTTGCTGTGGGCTTTACATCATGGCGGTCTCGATCACGTAAAGGGCCTAGATGAGGTGCCACACCTGGCTGCTTCAGGACGGACGTCTTTTGCAGCTGACACAGAAATCCCAAAGGGCTTTTACCGGTCAGCAGGGTTTCGTGTGTGTGGTGAGCGGGTCGTGCGGGTAGATATTTTAGAGCGGCTTGCTGATTTGATCCGGCCAGCAATCGCCTATCGGCCTGGGACAAGCGCGGGTGATCCTCCGTTGGGTGCTGCGGATGCCGACGGTTTTGTGGTCACGGTAGCGATGACATCGCTGACGGGCTGCTCCGGAGAGGCTTTTTCCTCCATTCTAAAATCTTTGAATTACGTTCCCGCTCAACGACCGGGCCCGGCGATTACCGCGCCGCTTATTCCTGCGGCAGCCACAGAATCTTTAAACAGTGAAGCGAGAGCGCAATCTTCAGAGCTGGTTGCTTCGCCAGAACCCTCCTCCCAAGAGGCTGTTACTGACTCTTTTGAGTCAAAGCCGCCTCAGGTCCCAAAACCGACAGGCGAAAACCATGCCTTGGTTCAAGAATCGGTTAAAGAAGATATAGATAAAGAAGTTGAGATGATTGAAATCTGGACACAACAGCGTCCAGTTCATGCGTCATCGCGTCGACCCGTTTCTTCAAACCATCCTCGCCCGCCCAAAAGTGCCGGGGGGGCAGTCTCCACTGAGGGGCAGCGCAGCTCTCGTCACGATAGTAAACAACCAAATGGTGGTGCCGGGTCGCAAAGAAAAGATAAGCCTGCCTTTGAGAAGCGTCCGCCTCGCGGCACAGAAACGCGTCCGCCACGGGAAGGCAAGGCTTTTGCCGGATCCTCAGAGCGGCGAGATCGGCCGCCTGATCCCAATTCGCCATTTGCAAAACTTGCCGCGTTGAAGGCCGAACTTGAGAAAAAGGGAACCAATTAACCCCCTTCTCGCCTTTACGCGGCTCAGGGGATGTTTGCGCCGAACAAAATTATCACCGATAAGCTGCCGCTAGAGTATTTATTCCTTGCGGTTGCGTCTTGAGTTTGTCGCCCTTTAAGCTTAACGGCACAGGCGGATCGCGCCGCACCGCATAGGTATTTTGTAAGAGGCCTTTGAATGAGAAAGATCCTGCCCGTGATCATGTGCGGCGGCTCGGGTACGCGAGTTTGGCCGGAGTCGCGGGAAACCCTCCCCAAGCAATTTATTCCTTTAGTTGGGGAGCGTTCAACTTTTCAAACGACGATGCAGATGCTCGAAGCGCCTGTTTTTGAAAAGCCCATCATTATTTCAAATAAGGATTATCGTTTCTTATTGGCGGATCAGCTGCGAGAGATTGATGCAGAAGCCGATATTATTTTAGAGCCAACGCGTCGCGATTCTGGACCGGCGGTGGCGGTGGCTGCGGGTCTTGCCGCTCGGCGGTCCCCGGATACGGTTGTTGTGGTTCTCGCTGCAGACCATGTTGTGCGTGACCGCGCCGGTCTTGTCGAACTTTGTAAAAAAGCGGGTGAGGCGGCTGCGGAAGGATTTATCGTCACCTTGGGCGTAAAGCCGGATAGTCCAGCGACGGGCTATGGTTATTTGCGTCCTGGCGCGCCGCTAAAGCGCGGGAGCGAGGTGCTAAAACTAGAGTCATTTGTTGAAAAACCGGATCAGGAAATAGCGCAACGTTATATTGACGCGGGTTATTTTTGGAACAGTGGCAATTTTATCTTTCGCGCAGACGTGATGCAGGCTGAGATTGCGCAATTTGAGCCTGCAATTGCGGAGGCGGCAGAAGCCGCCATTGACGCTGCGGAAAAAGATCTCGGATTTCTGGTTTTGAATGCCGAGGCTTTTGCGCGCGCGCCTAAGAAATCCATCGACTATGCCGTCATGGAGAAAACAGAAAAAGCAGCGCTTATTCCTGCTGATATTGGTTGGTCCGATGTTGGGACCTGGCGCGCCGTTTGGGAATTATCAGAGCGCGATGCTTGCGGTAATTCGATCCGCGGTAATGCCGTTGTGATGAATGCCCATAATGTGCATGTGCGCTCTGAGGAGATATTAACGACTGTTGTTGGCGTCAATGATATTATTGTCGTTACGACGCAGGACGCAGTTTTGGTGCTAAGCCAAGAGCATGGGGATCAGGTCAAGCAACTGGTCGATCAATTGAAAATAGAAAACCGCCGAGAAGCGGGAGAACATAAGCGTATTTTTCGACCCTGGGGTTATTATCAGTCGATCGACGGAGGGCAACGCTATCAAGTCAAACGTATCGTCGTGAAACCAGGCGAGCGTTTGTCGTTACAAAAACACTTTCATCGCGCGGAGCATTGGATTGTCGTACGTGGCACCGCAGAAGTTGGTCGCGATGAAGAAATGCATCTTGTCCATGAAAATGAGTCAATTTATCTGCCCATCGGATGTAAGCACCGTTTAACAAATCCTGGTAAAATCGATCTTGAATTGATTGAAGTTCAGACGGGGTCGTATCTTGGCGAAGATGATATTGTGCGTTTTGAGGATGTTTATAACCGCGGATGAGTGACGCTGGCGTATTTATTAAAATATGTGGTCTATCAACAGAGACTACGCTAGAGGCGACAATTAAGGCCGGCGCAGATTTTGCAGGTTTCGTGTTCTTTGAAAAAAGCCCGCGCCACGTAGATTTGGAAACGGCGCGGCGTTTGGGCGAGCAGGCGTCAGGGCGCATCAAAAAAGTTGCTTTGGTGGTCGACGCAGACGATATGCAAATTGAAAAAATTATAAGCGCTTTAAATCCTGAGTATTTGCAATTGCATGGTCAGGAAACCTCGCAGCGCGTGGCTGCGCTAAAAAAACAGTTTGGGCTGCCGATTATTAAAGCTATTGGTGTTGCTAGTTCAGCTGATATCCAGGCGTCGGAAAATTTTAAGATGGACGCGGAGTATCTTCTGTTAGATGCAAAACCAAAGCCCGGTGCCATAGCGCCAGGCGGCGCAGGTGCGGTCTTTGACTGGCGGATAACACAAGGGTTTAGGTTAGATAAGTGGATGTTATCGGGCGGCCTTGATTGCCAAAATGTTGCCACGGCATTGCATGAAACCGGCGCACCGGCGGTGGATGTGTCCTCTGGGGTAGAAAGTGCTCGAGGCGTTAAGGATTGTGAGAAAATTATAGCTTTTATTCGTGTCGTACGCGCGCTTTCTTCATAAGGCGCGAAGGATTAAAAGATAGGTAGATTTTGACGCTTCGACCAAAGCGCCAGTAACGAGGATAAGCCTAAATTGAATAAGCCATTACCAAATTCTTTTCGCGCAGGTCCTGACGACAATGGCCGATTTGGCATTTTTGGCGGTCGCTTTGTCGCAGAAACTTTGATGCCGCTTATTTTGGATCTTGAGCAGGCTTACGCCCAAGCTAAAAATGATCCGTCGTTTCATCATGAATTAGAGGGCTTGCATAAACATTATGTTGGCCGCCCTTCTCCGCTGTATTTTGCAGAACGCATTACAGAATATGTTCAAGCGCGCTCGAGCGCCGATAAAGGAGCTAAAGTTTACTTTAAGCGGGATGAATTAAATCATACTGGGGCGCATAAAATTAATAATGTTTTGGGCCAGATCCTGCTTGCAAGACGGATGGGAAAAAAACGTATTATTGCGGAAACTGGTGCGGGTCAGCATGGCGTTGCAACGGCTACGGCCTGTGCGCGATTTGGGTTGCAGTGTGTCGTTTATATGGGCGCTGTCGATGTAGAGCGTCAAAAACCCAATGTTTTTAGGATGAAAATGCTTGGAGCTGAGATCAGGCCAGTACAAAGCGGCGCGCGTACGCTTAAGGATGCGATGAATGAAGCTCTACGCGATTGGGTGACAAATGTTTCAGATACTTTTTACTGCATAGGCACAGCTGCGGGCCCCCATCCTTATCCAGCGATGGTTCGTGATTTTCAATCAATCATCGGCAATGAAACGCGGGTGCAAATGCAAGAAATGGAAGGGCGGCTTCCTGACTCGCTTGTTGCGTGTATTGGCGGAGGCTCAAATGCAATTGGGCTATTCCATCCCTTTCTAGATGAGCCAACTGTTGAAATTTATGGCGTTGAAGCAGCGGGTCATGGCGTTGAGGTTAAAAATGGACATGCCGCATCGTTAACTGGCGGACGTCCTGGCGTCCTACACGGCAATCGTACTTATTTGTTAATGGACGATGATGGGCAAATCTTGGAAGGACATTCAATTTCCGCAGGATTGGATTATCCAGGCATTGGCCCTGAACATTCCTGGCTGCATGAAACAGGTCGTGTGACTTATCTGAATGCAACCGACCAAGAAGCGCTGGAGGCTTTCCAGCTTTGTTCAAAATTGGAAGGCATTATTCCTGCGCTTGAACCCTCACATGCGTTAGCAAAAGTTTTTCAGCTTGCGGGCGAAAAATCTCGAGATCATTTGATGGTGATGAATATGTGCGGACGGGGCGATAAAGATATTTTCACTGTCGCTGAACATTTAGGCGGCATGTGACTTGTCTCTAAGGCGCAAAATTTGAAAATTCTTTCACTAATTTGCTCAGCGCGTTGTTGGTCCTAAGTTGCTTAAAACAGTAAATATTAGGGGCTGATGTAAAAGATAGACCATCAGACTGTGACGACCCAGAAAGGCGATTGGGCCGCTTGTTCCGCTTTTGTTAGTCTTGGGCTTGATAAAACTTTTAGCTGCGGCGACGCCAAAAAAAAGCGGCGCGGCCCAAGGAAAAAGGGGGCGCCAATCTTGAGTCATCGGTTCGCGCGTGGAGAGACCAAGCCATTGCCAAAGATCGGCGTTAAACATTGGCGAGGAAAAAAAGAACGGCAATAGAAGAAAGAACAAGGCTGCACTCAGCGCAAGCGGCCAGGGAAAGATCACTAATCCCAGCGCAATGACGCTCGCGGTCGCGATGCAATGCAAAATACCGAAGAAAACATAAGCGCTTGGGAAGGCGACATAAGTTCCAATACTGACGAGGGCCGCGGATGCAGAAATAAGTGCAAGATGACGTAAATAGGCGCGCCAGTGAATTTTTGGATCATGCGCCAGCGTTAAAGAAATTCCGGCGATAAAAAGAAATGAAGAAGCTATTGTATGACCAAAGGCTTTAAAGGGCTGCGCCCAAGCGATATTTTCAGCGATATAGCCAAAATGTGCGAGATCCCAGATGAGATGAAAACTGATCATCGCGATAACAGCCCACCCCCGGGCGATATCTAACGTTTGCCAGCGCGGCATCGTTTTCATCGATTCTTCTTCATCGATTCTTCGCCGTGTCGCTTTCGAATTTACTAAACACCATATCTGGCGCGGAAAGATTATGGCGGGATGGAAGATGGCGGCCGACCCATACTTCTGTTGCGCTCGCGCCAGGAAATCTAATGACCGGCGCTTCTTCCCATCTTTTGCCCCGCTTGCTGCGCCAGGCGACAATGGCGGCGTCGCTCATCGTTTGCATGGCGTACATAGAACGTAGGGCGGCAAAGGGTCTCCCTCCAGGCATCGCGTCGCTAAAACTCACGTCCAAGGTCAGGCGATCTTGATCGATATTTTTAACGCTCAACCGTCCTTCGCCACCCCGTTTAAATTTCAAAACAAAAGTCCGATTGTCCGGTTCAAAAATAATTTCGTCTATAGCGACGATTGGGCGCTCTTGGGTTTCAACCGGGCCAACGAGAAAAGAAGACCCATAAGCCGTCCAGCGCAGGTCTTCAAAAGGTAGGGGGCGTGCGCGCCAGTAGCCGTCCGGCGGATAAAACACCATAATTTCTTCAGCGCGCTCTCGATGCCACATCCAGAGCTGAATGAGATGAAAGCCCTTTTCTACCGTGTCGCCAACTCTGATCGATACATCATTGGGACGCCAAAATGATGGAAAGGTATAGCCAGTTAACCAGAATTCAGGCGTTTCCCAAAAGGTGTGGCGTCGGGCCTGGGCGAAGAATTTTGGATCATGGGATAAATCGCAGCTTGACCAATCTGGTGCCCAACGATCGGAAACGATGGTGTTGATATAGGAGGGGTGTACAGCCTGGATCTGCAGTCGGCGCAATCGCGGCGAAATAAAATCAAGTTCGATATTATCTTTCTCGGCGCAGAGTTCCGGTACTGAGTTATTTTCAACGCGAATTTGTAACTCTTCAACCGTTTCTGGAGAGCCATTTTGCGCCTGTGCGCTTGTAGCTAAGGAAAAGCTTCCCGCGCTGAGAAGGAACTGGCGTCGATCGAAACGTGTTTTCACAGCCTTAATTCCTGCCCGGCGCGCAATTTGATGCTCTTAATTGTGAAGTTTTTTGCGCGTCAAACAAGCAGAAATCAAGTTCTCTGATTTATTTGAGTTCTATCGAGACAGTTAGAAAGGAAAGTCAGAAAACGGATCGGCTTGCCATGTGCGCACAGAGTCGTTTTGGTTTTGTTGGCGCACAGGCGCATAGGCCAAAGCATGCGTTGCTCGGGTTTGGCGACTGACAAGGTGATGAGAGGTTGAGGCTTTGGCCGCATAATGTACGACAGCGTGGTGGGGCGTCGCTTTGGCAAAGCGTGGGCCGTTGCTTGGTCGAGCGCCGGTGATCTGAATGCTGCCGCCCTCGTTTTGAACAATTTGATAGAGCAATGCTGCGTTTGAGGGAGAGAGACGGACGCAGCCGTGAGAAGCCGGACGTCCGAGTGCGCCGGTTGCATAAGAACCGTGAATTGCATATCCCCCGCGAAAAAAGATCGAATGCGGCATCGGCGAATTATGATATTTGCGCGAATAATGCATGCGTTGAAGGCCTGTTGGCGCGAAGGAGCCGCGCGGTGTGGAATATCCTGCGCGCGCTGTGGAAACTGGCCAACTATAGCTGCCATGAGACGAGGTCACCTGCATGCGTTGTGTGGAGAGATCGACATGAATTTGCGCTGTCGCGTGAGCGGCCCCCGTAGCGGCGAAGGTGGCCAATAGGGCGATAATAAGCAGCTTTAAACGCATAAGATTCTCCAACGCCAAACAGAAACTAAAGTCATCTTTCATTTAATATCCACCAACAACGTAATTAAATGATTAAGGTTGACGTGATAGCTCAGGTTTTGCGCGGGTGAGTCAGCAAACAAGCGAGCATGGATGCCAATTAGATTAATCATGGTCTGTTTTTTTGTCCTTAGCGCCAGTTTAAGTTGTGCTGCGCAGGATAAGGGAACGCTGGATCCAAAGCCTCTACCGCCGCTGACGCATCCATCAGATCCGCAAACGCCGGCAAAAGAACTCTTTGGCCGGGCGCGGGATGCAGCGGCGCTTAGCCCGGATTCGATTGGCTTTTATTCTCATGGCTGTTTAGCTGGGGGTGAGCAGCTGCCGATTAATGGGCCAAATTGGCAAGTGATGCGCTTATCGCGCAATCGTAATTGGGGCCATCCGACCTTAATCGTCTTTTTAGAAAAATTCGCTGAAAAAGCTGTGCGGGCCTCTGGCTGGCCGGGCTTATTAATCGGCGATATTTCCCAGCCTAGGGGTGGACCGATGTTAACGGGACATGCATCGCATCAAATCGGCCTGGATGTGGATATTTGGTTACGTCCAATGCCTGATCGAGAATTGACCCGAGAAGAACGAGAGGAGCTCCCGTCTACGGATGTTGTGCGCGAGGATCAACTTGATGTGCGCGCCGATGTTTGGACGCAAGGTCACTTTGCGCTCATTCGCGCAGCGGCGCTGGAGCCTAAGGTTCAGCGCATCTTTGTGAATGCTGCGATTAAACGCGCCATGTGTCGGGCGGCTGCGGGCGAGCCCTGGATGCGGAAAGTACGGCCGATGTGGGGACATAATTATCATTTTCATATCCGCCTCTTTTGCCCTGATGGCGCAAATTGCCGCGACCAAGACCCAACGCCCTCTGGGGATGGATGCGATGCTTCCTTGGCAGGATGGTTCAGCGAAGAAATGGTGCGTCCAAGAAAGCCTGGAAAATCTTGGCCTCCAATGACAATGGCGAAACTCCCCGCCGCGTGTCAGCAAGTTCTCAAGGTGCCCTAGCTTATCATCTGTTTAGACCAATAGGACAAAGCACTCCTGTGCCTCCCAAGCCGCAATAGCCATTGGGATTTTTGGCCAGATATTGTTGGTGATAGTCTTCGGCCTGGTAAAAGACCGGAGCCTTGGCGATTTCTGTGGTAATTTGTCCAAAGCCGCTTCTTGTTAGCGCGCTTTGATAGGCGTCACGCGAAGCAAGCGCCTGAAGACGTTGTTCCGCTGTGGAGGTAAAAACAACGGAACGATATTGTGTGCCAATGTCATTCCCTTGCCGCGCGCCTTGGGTCGGGTCATGGCTTTCCCAAAATACTTGCAATAATTTTTCGAGTTTAATGATTTCAGGTAAATAGACGATTTTGACCACTTCTGCGTGGCCGCTGCGTCCCGAGCAGACATCTTCATACGTTGGGTGGGGTTTCACGCCGCCGGCATAGCCAACTGTGGTAAGGAAGACGCCGGATCCCAGTTGCCAGAATTTACGTTCTGCGCCCCAGAAACAGCCTAGTCCAAAAATAATTTCTTCGGTACCGGCGGGAAAGGGGCCGTCAAAGGCATGGCCATTTACGTAATGATGGCGCGTAACCACAGTGTTCATCCTGTTAGAACAAGTTTCGCTTGGAAGGGTCGTCTATGCGAGAAAGTTTCCCCAAAGTGCTAGAACAATATTTATGGCGGATTTTACTGCCGCCAATAGCGCATTTGTGTATCGCGCTTAGTGCTAAAGACGATAAAGAGCGCCCCTAATCCGCCAAATGCGATACTAACGGGCAAAATCATCAAACTTGTTAAAATTGGATCCCAAAGAAATGTGGATTTTTGCATGACGCTGGTTTGAACGGATTCATAGAGAGTGGGAAAAAGTTCCACTGCCCCACGTCTCAGAGTTGTTATGGTCAATTCACCCCCCGCAATTGATCGGGTGCCATCAACAATGAGGGCGATGAATCCGCCGGCAAGCAGGAGCAAGCCAAAAAAGCGCGCAAGAAGTCTAAGCATCGGAGTAGATAAATGCTTACGGGGGTGGTTTACAAGTCATTAGCGTCTGCTCAGGTAAAAATTAGAAAAAAAACGCTTTTTTTTCAGATCAAAATCTTTGGGCGCAATGACAGAAATTAACTCCACAAGCGCCGAAGCTTTTCTTGCTCAACGCGCGAGTAGACGTGCGCGTGCCAATCCTTGAGCTATCGACCTTTTTTGTAGATACATGGATTGACGAGCGAGAATTTGCCTGTAATTAGTCTCTTTATGGCTACAACCAAAATATTTAAATCGGGCAATAGTCTTGCTGTGCGCCTGCCGCGCGATCTCGCTTTTGGCGAAGGCGTAGAGGTGAGTGTCAGCCGTGAGGGCGAAAGTCTTATCATCCGCCCGTTGCGCCTGAAGATGGCGGACTTAGTTAGGCGTCTGGGCGCGCCACCCGCCCCCAGTTACATTGAGCGCTTGGCTTTAAAGCCGCCTCGGCGGACAGAGTCAAAGGGAGAGAAGGGGTGACGCGTTATCTGCTCGACGCCTCGGTTACCTTTGCGCTTTTAGGAGGCGAGCAGACAGTATTGGGAAGATTGGCGCGCCTAGAGACGCAACACGTGGCGCTTTCGGCGATTGTTTGGAGCGAGGTGCTTGCGGTTTCAAGCCAGGATGCCAGGCTAAGAGAAAATATTGATTTATGCCGGAAAAATCTGGATATTTTGCCTTTTGATCGCGCAAGCGCTGAGGCTTATGGCGCGCTTCTTGAAGGCCTTGCACCAAAAAGACGGCGCATCCTTGATCGCATGATTGCAGCCCAAGCACTTCAGACTGGTATGGCGCTGGTGACGCTGACACCGGAAGTCTTTGAGGATATACAAGGATTGACTATTGTGGGCTGGGCTTAGTCGGCCTTTAACTTTTAACGGGCAAAGGAGGATTTACTCCACATCTTCAACGCTTTCTGGCCCGCCGCCATAAATCTTTTGCGCTAGCGATGCTTGCATAAAATCGTCAAGCTCCCCATCAAGCACATCCGCCGGGGTGCCAGACGTAAAGCCTGTGCGGAGATCTTTAACAAGTTGATAGGGCTGTAAAACGTAGCTTCGGATTTGATGGCCCCAGCCGATTTCAGTTTTGCTTTCCGCTGCTTTATTAGCCTCTGCCTCACGCTTTTCTATTTCAAGTTCATAGAGACGGGCGCGCAGCATGTTCCAGGCCGTCGCACGGTTTTTATGTTGCGAGCGCTCTGCTTGGCAGGCAACGACAATACCGGTTGGCTGATGGGTGATGCGGATGGCAGAGTCGGTCGTATTGACATGCTGACCGCCTGCGCCAGAAGATCTATACGTGTCTATACGGCAGTCTGCTTCATTGATCTCAATATTAATGCGGTCATCAATAACTGGGTAAACCCAGATAGAGGCAAAACTTGTATGGCGGCGTGCGTTTGAATCAAAAGGGGAGATTCTTACAAGCCGGTGAACTCCTGATTCTGTTTTTGCCCAACCATGCGCGTTGTGACCTTTAACCAAGAGGGTGCCGGATTTGATGCCCGCTTCCTCTCCGGCAGTTTCTTCAATGATCTCAACTTTGAACTTTTTGCGTTCCGCCCATCGAGCATACATGCGAAAGAGCATACGCGCCCAGTCTTGGCTCTCCGTGCCGCCAGCGCCAGAGTGAATTTCAATAAAAGTGTCGTTTGCGTCCGCTTCGCCTGAGAAAAGAGCTTCGATTTGACGACGTTGCGCTTCTTTCAAAACTAATTTTAGCGCTTCTACACCTTCTTTTTCGGTTCCTTCGTCACCCTCAGCCTCGCCAAGATCGACGAGGGTGACGGCGTCGTCTAAATCACGCTCCAAAAGGCTCAGTGAAGCCAGCTGCTCCTCCAATTGGGTGCGCTCGCGCATCAGCTTTTGCGCGCCAGCCGCGTCATTCCAAAAGACTGGATCTTCAGCTTTAACATTCAATTCTGCGAGACGGCGCGTTGCAGTCTCGACGTCAAAGATGCCTCCTCAGCAGACCAAGGGACTGCTCAATCTGTTCTTTCAGCGCAAGCGGTTCGGCGCGCATCGTGACTACTTTCAATAAAAGTCCAGGGGTAGATGGAAGATTTGCGCGGAAACTAAGCGCGCAGCGACTTCGTGTAAAGCGTCACATCCGTATTCACAGCGCAAGAGGCAAGATTTTTTAATTTATGCTCGACCCAATTTTTTACGTCATGACAACGTTGACGGCGCTTTCAGGCAATTCTTTTCCAAAACAACGTTGGTAAAATTCAGCGACAAGCGGCCGCTCTAATTCATCGCATTTGTTGAGGAATGTTAGTCGGAAGGCAAAACCAAGATCGCCGAAAATTTCCGCATTTTCCGCCCATGTGATGACGGTGCGGGGGCTCATAACAGTTGAAAGATCTCCAGCCATAAAAGCGTTGCGGGTGAGATCGGCGACCCGGACCATTTTATTGGCTGAGTCACGCCCTTCTTTCGTCGCGGCGTATGATTTTACCTTAGCAATGACAATCTCAGTCTCGGCGTCATGGGGTAGATAGTTTAGTGTCGTAACAATCGACCAGCGATCCATCTGACCCTGATTGATTTGCTGTGTTCCATGATAGAGGCCCGAGGTATCGCCCAAACCGACTGTGTTGGCTGTAGCAAATAGTCGAAAGGCTGGATGGGGTCGGATGACGCGATTTTGGTCAAGTAGCGTTAGGCGACCAGATACTTCCAGCACACGCTGGATCACAAACATAACATCAGGACGTCCTGCGTCATATTCGTCGAAACAGAGAGCGATATTATGCTGGAGAGCCCAGGGCAGTATGCCGTCTCGAAATTCAGTTACCTGCTTGCCATCTTTAAGGACAATGGCGTCTTTGCCAACAAGGTCTATGCGCGACACATGACTATCTAGATTGACCCGAATACATGGCCAATTGAGTCTGGCCGCTACTTGTTCAATATGCGTTGATTTACCTGTGCCATGATAGCCCGTTACCATCACTCTGCGATTGCGCGCGAAGCCAGCGAGAATGGCAAGCGTCGTCTGGCGGTCGAAAAGATAATCTGGATCCAGCTCTGGGACATGCTCGCTGCGCTTGGAGAAGGCTGGAACCTCGAGATCCGTATCAATCCCAAAAATCTTACGCGCTGATATCTTAATGTCCGGCAGTCCTTCGAGGCCCGCGTCGGAATTTCCTATTGCGACCAAAATTTTCTCTCCATCTTTGCGGCTAAAAGGTCGAGGGTCTTTCGAATCGTCTATGGCCCAAGTGCCATGCGTCGATGATCTTGCCGCTCCTAGGCGAGCCGAGCGGCTCTGAGGGTCTTATAAGCGTGGATGATTTCTCGCAATTTTTCCTCGCGAGATCTGTCGCCGCCATTGGCGTCAGGATGATGACGTTTGACGAGTTCCTTATAACGACTTCTGATGGCTTGCGCATCTGCGGTTTCATCAAGATGCAGAGCATGCAAGGCGCGCAACGTAACTGGAGAGTATGTTGGTTTGCGTTTTTCAGGCTTAGCGTTGGCGCCTTGATGCGCGCGATAAAGTCCCAAAGGGTCTTCAGTGGGCTGGCCTTCTTCGCGGAAGCCTTTTTTTCCGCGTTTGGTGCCCATGGCCCAGGTTGGCCTATGTCCTACTGTCGCATCTTTAACGTAGCGGGCGACATCTGTGTCATTCATGCCATTAAAATAATTGTAGGTCGCGTTATATTCGCGAACATGATCTAGGCAAAAACACAGATATTGGCCCTCTCTGAGACGACCCATTGGCGCGCGGTAGGCCCCTTCGGCTGTGCATCCTGGGGCATGGCAGGGTATTTTAACCCCAGACTTCTCCTGTCGAGGCTCTCGCTGGGTGCGGATCCGATCAAAAAGGGGCGAATTAAGATTCATCATGTCTCAATATGATAGGCTGGCATTATGCTGCAAGCTTCAGTCAAAGGGAAATTGCCCCTATCAAGAGCAGAGGAGGTAGAAAAAGTAAAAATGAACGTTTTGGCTAAGGCGGTTGTGAGCGCCCGTATCACAGAAAAACTTACGCAAGGGCTATCGCCTGTTTCTTTAAAAGTCATTGATGAGTCCCATCATCACGCGGGCCATGGTCATCATCATCCTGAAGGCGAAACGCATTTTCGCGTCGAAGTCATCAGTGAAAAATTTGACGGAAAAAGCCGCATCGATCGGCATCGGCTCATTAACGGCTTGCTTGCAGAGGAGCTTGCGCATCGCGTGCATGCGCTGGCGATTTCAGCTTGGACACCAAAGGAAAAATCAAGTCTTTAAATTTATGGACAGATCTCAAGAATGATTTGGGGCGATATCAATGCTGCTTAGGAGTTCCAGCGATAAAATCAGCCGGAAAAGCGGTGCTAAGCCTGTTTTGAAACCAACCAACCCATGTTTTTCCTCAGGACCTTGTGCAAAACGACCTGGCTGGAGCCTCTCAGCGCTATCGAAAGCGCTTGTTGGGCGTTCTCATCGGTCTCAGGCCGGGAGAGAAAAATTAGCTCAGGCCATTGCATTAACTCGGGCGGTTTTATGCCCACCAGAGGATTACCTCATCGCGATCGTGCCTGCGTCTGATACTGGCGCTGTGGAAATGGCGCTGTGGTCTTTACTCGGTCCCCGACCAGTTGATGTTGCTGTTTGGGAGAGCTTCACGTCAGATTGGGCGAAGGACATTGTTGAGCAATTAAAACTGACTAATACAAGAATTTTTCAAGCCTCCTATGGCGCGCTGCCGGATTTTAGCGAGATAAATTTTAATCACGATTTTGTGTTTGCCTGGAATGGCACGACTTCAGGCGTGCGCATCCCGAATGCTAATTTTATTCCAGTGGAGCGAGAGGGCTTAACAATTTGTGACGCAACCTCAGCAGCTTTCGCTCAACTCCTCGATTTCACAAAACTCGATGTCGTTACATTTAGCTGGCAAAAAGTCTTAGGCGGCGAAGCAGCCCATGGCGTGATCATCCTATCGCCTCGCGCCTTGACGCGTTTGGAGACCCATCAGCCAGCTTGGCCCTTACCCAAGATTTTCCGCTTGACTGTCAATGGCAGCGTAAATGCAGAAATCTTTAAGGGGCAGACGATTAACACCCCATCCCTGTTAGCAGTGGAGGATTATATCGATACGCTTAGCTGGGCGCAGCATGTTGGCGGATTGCCAATTTTGATTGCGCGTACAGATGAAAACGCCAAAGTTATTGAGGAGTGGGTAGAGAAAACGCCTTGGGTTGAGTTTCTCGCCAAAGATCCAGATACGCGTTCAAATTCCGCTGTGTGTCTGCAATTTTCATCTCTTAGCCAACTAGAGACCGAGACGCAGCGCCGAGACTGCGCCAAGAGAATGGTAGAGATGATCGAGGCTGAGGGGGCAGGCTATGATTTTGGCGCCTATCGGGCTGCGCCACCGGGTTTTCGCATTTGGTGCGGCGCGACAGTTGAGTCAGCAGACGTTGCGGCCCTCCTGCCTTGGTTAGATTGGGCCTATAATCTCGCGTTAGAGGAGTATTCAGCTTGCTGAAGCGCCGTTAACAGTTTTTCATAGCGCATAACTTAAAAAAATCTCTACAGCCTGTTTCCTTATTGCAAATTAATAATTTTCATTGATAGAGATTAAAGGATGCGTCGAAACGACATGGGCGCAAGTGTCTATACTGTCGCTGCGACCTATACCGGAGCGCAGAAAATGAAGGCCTTGTTCTGGCTGTCAACCGGTAAGATGTTATTTACAGATTTTGGGAATGTAAGGGGAAAAATTATGCGTCGCTTGTTAATTGCGTTAATTTGCGCTCTGGGCGCATGGAGTCTTTTCTCATTGCCCGTTGCCGCCCGATCTGGGGCGCAAAGAGCGCAGCCGCAATCAAGCGATCCTTTCGGAGATCTGTTTGGCGGATTTGACTCAGGGCCTGTTGCGCCAGGTCAGGATGGGCGCCCTCAAGCAGTCGCGGTTCCCAGAGAGACGGTGGCTTTTGACGCAAAATATGCTCCTGGCACCGTTGTAATTTCAACGAATGAGCGTCGGCTTTATTACGTTATGGGCAATGGCCAGGCAATCCGGTATGGCGTTGGCGTTGGTCGTCCAGGGTTTGAATGGTCTGGTACGCGGTTTATTTCCAGCAAACGCGAGTGGCCTGATTGGACGCCGCCAGCTCAGATGTTGCGTCGTCGTCCTGACTTGCCGCGCCATATGGAAGGCGGGGTTGATAATCCCCTTGGCGCGCGCGCTATGTATCTGTCAGGCACCCTTTATCGCATTCATGGCTCCAATGAGCCTGAGACAATCGGACAAGCTGTCTCGTCAGGATGCATTCGCATGACTAATGATGATGTGATTGATCTCTATAATCGGGTCCATGTCGGCACGCGCGTCGTTGTTATGCGTGATTGAGCCGCTGCTTGAACGCTTGGTTAACTGAAGAGAAGGACCAAGAAGAATTGGCCCTTCTTATTTTTCTGCCGCCTGATCGCGATTAAGTCCTTTAAGCGAAAGCTCATCTAAATAAGCCGCGAAGCTCTGGTCCTTTGTTTCGCCCAATGTGCGTAAATAGCGCCAAGTATAGATGCCTGTGCGGTGTGAATCGTCAAAATCCAGGCGCACAGCATAATTCCCAACGGGCGTGACGGAGAGAATTTTAACGTTGCGTTTGCCGCCGACAGTCTTCTGATCTCTTTGCGAATGCCCCTGAACTTCCGCGCTTGGGCTCCGCACGCGCAACAATTCTGCGCTGAGTGCAAAGGAGGCTTGATCATCATAGCTGATTTCAAGGGAGCGCCCATGATCAAGCAGTCGAACTTCCGTTGGCCAAGGCTCCTGCACCCGTTTTTCTCCTCAATAAGCGACAATTTTTGCAAGCTTCATCGGTGTTTTAGCGTCAAAACGCTCTTTTCGCATGCTTTATTGGGAAATATATGAAAGAAGAGCAAGAAGCCAGAAAGTCGGCCTTGAACCGAACTTTAGGGAAATAAGCATCATGGAAGCGCCTGGTAAGCCGCTAATACCTCCTCAATCGGCTCCTTTGATTGATCCATTTGGCCGCGCCATTAGCTATGTTCGCGTCTCGGTGACTGATCGATGTGATTTTCGCTGTGTTTATTGCATGTCAGAGCATATGGCGTTTTTGCCTCGGCGCGATCTTTTGACTTTGGAGGAGCTCGATCGTCTCATCGCCGCTTTTGTTTCGCGCGGCACGAAAAAGCTCCGCATCACAGGCGGTGAACCCCTTGTGCGCCATGATGTCATGCGTCTTTTTAAAGCTTTGTCGCGTCATCTTGATACCGGCGGCTTGGAAGAGCTCACCCTTACAACGAATGGTTCGCAGCTCTCGCGCTTTGCGGATCACCTTTTTGACTGCGGCGTACGTCGGGTGAATGTTTCTCTTGATACGCTCAACCCGGAATTATTTCGTCAAATAACGCGAACTGGCTCTCATGAGCAGGTTATGGCTGGGCTAGATGCGGCGCCCATGGCGGGGTTAAAAGTCAAAATTAATGTTGTTGCGCTCAAGGGCGTCAACGAAAATGAATTTATCTCACTCGTTCAATTTGCTCACGATCGGGGATTTGACATTACCTTCATTGAGGTCATGCCGCTAGGGGAGCTCGATGGACCTGAACGGATTGATCAATATTTACCAATGCAACTCGTTCGGGAAAAATTATCAACAAAATTTACGCTCCAGGACTCTGATCATCGCACTGCCGGACCGGCGCGTTATGTGCGGGCTGCTGAAACAGGCGGCCGTATTGGATTTATCACGCCTATGACGCATAATTTTTGCGAAAGCTGTAATCGTGTCCGGGTGACCTGCACGGGCAGGTTATATATGTGCCTGGGACAGGAGGATGCCGCCGATCTTCGTGCGCCTCTGCGCTCTAGTGGGGATGATCATGCGCTGCACGCCGCGCTAACAGAAGCGATCGGACGCAAACCGAAGGGACATGATTTTGTTATTGATCGGACTGTCCAAGCCCCAGCTGTAGCGCGTCATATGAGTATGACGGGCGGCTAGACGCTCGTGAGCACCAATTTTTTCATTTTGGTAAATTTTTTCATGATGCGATGCAACCATTCCTAATTTGCCGCGTTACTCCTCCAAATAAATGATCCGCTCTCACCTCGGCGTAGGGACAAGGATCTGACTTTCCATCAGGAGGGCCCTATGGCCAATACACGGGACATTACTTTCGCAAGCCGTAGCACTCGCATCATTTTAGGCGCGACGATTGCGAGCTGCCTCGTTGCCGCCGTTGCGGCGGCTCCCTCAGCGCCGACAGGTCTAAAAGATCACGCTGCGCCTGTTAGAGCTGCAGTCAGCCTCAATGATGGCGCTCTTCGTCCTCTCGCTCCCGGTCAAGGCATACAAGTCAGCCGCGCTTATGACGAGAGCGATGAGGATTGCATGCTTGTCCTAACGCCTAAGACCGACGCAAAAGGAAAAACCCGATATCTTCGCAGCGTTTCTTGCGAGAATTAATCCAGAATTTTTTCAGCGCCTAATGGCGAGGTCTGTGTCTATTTCCGGCGAAGGATGGTCTTTAAGACTCCTTCGCTTTTTTTCTTTACACGCGCAATTAATGCACATTGACGCCTAGGACCGCGCTTCCTACTGTGACAGCGACTTGGCGTTAAAGATTTGATCATCGAAACAATCCATGAGCTCTGCCACCTCTTTCTCACCCGATCTTCTTGAGGCCACGCGTATTTCTCAAGCATGGCCTTTTGAAGAGGCGCGTAAGCTGATTGCAAGAGTGGAAAAAAGCGGTCAAACTTCCGTTTTATTTGAAACAGGCTATGGACCATCGGGATTGCCGCACATTGGCACTTTCGGCGAGGTAGCCCGAACGAGCATGGTGCGTCGAGCCTTTGAAACGCTCACAGAGGGTAAAATCCAGACGCGATTGCTTGCATTTTCTGATGATATGGATGGGTTACGTAAGGTTCCGGATAATATTCCCAACAAGGAGTTGATTGCCGCTCATATAGGAAAGCCGCTCACGCAGGTGCCGGACCCTTTCGGCACGCATGAAAGTTTTGGCGCGCATAATAACGCTCGTCTGCGCGCCTTTCTTGACGCCTATGGTTTTGATTATGAATTCGCCTCATCAACGCATTATTACAAGAGCGGTCTTTTTGATGCGGCGCTCAAGCGCGCGCTTGCCTGCTATAGTGCAGTAATGGAGATCATGCTGCCGACCTTTCGCGAAGAAAGAGCGGCGACTTACTCACCCTTTCTGCCCGTTCATCCACACACTGGCATTGTGATGCAAGTGGCTTTAACAGGCCATGACGCTGAAGCGGGGACGATTGATTGGATTGATCCCGAAACGGGAGAAAAATTTACAACACCTGTAACGCGAGGGCATTGCAAACTCCAGTGGAAGCCTGATTGGGCGATGCGGTGGTATGCTTTAGGCGTTGATTATGAAATGGCGGGCAAGGATCTGATTAATTCTGTCAAAGTCTCCTCAGCAATTGTTCGGGTTTTGGGAAGTCGGCCGCCAGAAGGATTTAATTATGAGCTCTTTCTCGATGAGAAAGGCCAGAAGATTTCTAAATCGAAAGGCAATGGCCTGACGATAGAGGAGTGGTTGACTTATGCCAGCCCGGAAAGTCTGGCGCAATTTATGTTTCAAAAACCAACCGCTGCGAAAAGACTTTACTTTGACGTTATTCCCCGCGCGGTAGATGATTATTTGTCGTTCTTAGACGCCTACCCTCGTCAAGATTGGAAGCAGCGGCTGGGCAATCCAGTATGGCATATCCACGCCGGCGCGCCGCCAGAGGCGGAAGTATTGATCCATGACAAGGAAAATAAAGGGACAACCATCTCTTTTGGCATGTTGCTAAATTTGGCGGCTGTTGCCAATGCCGAAGATCCAACAATTCTTTGGGGATTCTTGCGTCGCTATGCGCCAAGTATTTCTGCGCAAACACACCCGCGATTGGATAAGCTTGTCGGTTACGCAGTGGCCTATTTTCGTGATTTTGTCCGCCCAGCAAAAACATATCGTGCGGCGGACGACAGTGAGCGGGATGTTTTACAAAAAATTGATAATATTCTTGGCGCATTACCTAAAGATGCGCGTGCAGAGGAGGTTCAAACTTCTCTTTATGACATCGCTCGGGCTGTACCGCGCTATCAAGATTTAAGCGCCAAGGGTGCGACGGTAGAGCGTCCCGGCGTCTCAAATGACTTTTTCAATATGCTTTATGAGGTGCTCCTTGGTGAAAAACGTGGGCCACGTTTTGGATCATTCGTAGCGCTTTACGGCATCGATAATACCCGTCGCTTGATTGCCGATGCTCTTGCTGGCGCATTTATAAAATGATGGCTCATGCGCGCAGCTGATGCAGATATTTTGATTGTTCCAGGGTTGAATGACTCCAGCTCTGACCATTGGCAAACGCGCTGGCAAACGAAACTCTCAACAGCGCGACGCGTAATCCAACACGATTGGCACCGGCCTTGTCGACAGGATTGGGAGGCTGGCGTGATGTCAGCAATAGACGAAAGCGAAAAGCCTGTGGTGATAATAGCGCATTCGCTCGGCGTTATTGCTAGTCTATTTGCTGTGCAGCAGCGTATTCACCAAATAGCTGGGGCTTTTTTTGTTGCGCCGCCAAGTGAAATAGTCCTGCGGGAAATCCCAGCTATTGACCGCGAATTTTTACCAATTCCGCGCCATCATCTTGCATTTCCAGCAATCATGGTTGGAAGCGGAAATGATCCTTATGCAGATTGTCAATTCACAAAAGATCTTGCTGAAGAGCTTAGCGCAAAATTTATTGATGCGGGACCTGCGGGCCATATTAACGTCGAGAGTGGGCATGGGCCTTGGCCAGAAGGGTTACTCGCTTTTGCACATTTTATTGCAAAGCTTTAAGCGATAATGCAACGATTAAGCGCCTTTGCGCAGTTTTTGATTTATGGAGCAGTTAGTCTTTATTTTCTATGCTTTCCAGTTAGAAGCGAAACAACTTCTTCCAACCCCCAGAATTTTCCACATGATGAACTTATAGAAAAAATTCAAATCAAAATCGATAGCTTAAATATTGTCGTTGATGCGAAAGTGTTAGCCCCGCGACAACAGAAAGCGTCGCCAGCACTTTTGATCCTGCCTTTCAGCGAGGGACTGTTTGCTCAAGAGTCGCGTGCGCTCGGATTCGATGTTGCAGTCATAGATCTTGATCGTTTGCCGGAAAAGATACGTAGTCGTGCTTTGTATGAGACTGCGTTGAAACTCCAATCATTGACGAAAACTAAGATTTTATTGGGTTTTGTAGATACTCATCTCAGCGAGAACTACATCCAGAATGCACGACTATTTGATGGCTTGTTAGTTAGAGAAGTCGATCTTCAATCTTTTCATGCGATTTCAGCGCCTATTATCCATTTCTGGGGGGAGGACGCTTATTGGCGCTTGGTGCCGTGGCGCGGAATATGGCTAAATAAAAAAAATATTCGAGAATTTTTTATTTCTGGCGAGACGTCTTCATCTGTCTCATTGAACTGTCGCAAATATGAAAATGCTTTCGGGATGATGGCTGCCCAGAAAGCGCTTTTGACTGCGCTCTATGTATGGGTTCTTGGGGAGACGCCGCCAGCTTCACGAGCTCCGGGGCCTCGGGATGTTATCCTCGCCAAAGATCTGATTTGGCCGGATATAGGCGTTGCGTCTGTGATGCCGAAAGATGACCGTTTGGTACCAAAAATCGATCATGATGGCAATACGCATTCTGGAGTACAGCTACCAAACCATGTTTTACCTATTGCAACTTTTGTGGGCATTCCTTTGCATCACGATGCAACAGACAGCGCTTGTTTCGCACCCACAATAGCGCCTTTTAGCGCTGACAAATCGGCGCGCGAGAAATCGCATGATCCGCGCCTGTCACTTGTAGAGCGATATGGCTCTCGCGCATATTTTGTTGCTACGATGCGTATTGTTGCAGATAAATTAGTCAAAGAGAAATTATTACTTGGGCAAGACGCTGAAGCTTATGTTCGTGCGGCAAAAGCTGCGCCATTTTAGAGAGTTTGATTAAGTATTCAGCAGCCAGAAACCAAAATTGAGATAGCTGGCGTAACCAACCCAAGCAGCGTAGGGCCAAAGACATCGGGCAGCGATAGGGTCTAGTTTTTTAAAGATAAAAATCGCACTTAAAATTAGCGCCTCTAAAGGTAGAATAATTAACATGCCAGCCAAGGGATTTTGCGCGCTGAAGAAAGCAAAAGACCAGCTGGCGTTGAGTAAAATTTGACTTAAAAAAATGCTGATAGCAAGGCGACGCAATGGTGTTTCCCGATTCAAGCGGATAATACGAAAAAAAGAAACAGCCATTAAAATATAAAGTAAGGTCCATACGGGACCAAATAGCCAGTTGGGCGGAGTGAAAGGCGGGCGTGTTAACCGCGCATACCAAAGAGCAATATTTGGAATGGTTGCATAATTTCCCAATAGCGCCGCTAAAAGGATAGGCGTGATCGCATAAAGCCCATCACAAAATGTTAAGAAACGAGAATTTTTAGTCAATGTCTTCACTCAGTTATTTTTTGAGTAATTTTAGGCAGATTAATTCTCTCAAAGCCCAGAAGCATCGAAGCCTTGATAACGGGTTGCTGGGTTTTGCCGATGCGCGTTTCAATAATTTGACGATCGAAGAGTTCAGCGTCGCTTTGGTTGACAAAAAATATGGTGCGGCGACCGTCGCTAATCAGCGCCCAAGCATTATCATGAACCGCTATGGAGAACATGCTTCTGCCCCCTCAATAACTCGAAAGTTGATGGTGAGGAGGCTTTAAGATGGTTACAGGGTGACCCTTTGCCGCGCTTTAGGCAGAGCGGCAGCTTAAACGTCAGCAGATAAGTTCACGCAGTCAGCTTCTTTTCTTTCCAATTCGCCGCGCGCAGCACAGCTAGAGCTCTTTTGAGCCGCAGCTTAAGCGTTTCCTGCCGCTGTTGAAAATGATACGTTTGATGAAAGGTTTTGATCCGCCACTCATTCATTGCCCATAGAAAGTAGCAACTCGCCGCAATCCAAAGTAGGCCTGTATAAGGTTCAGACAGCGCAAGGAAAGAGAGATCTGGCGCACACTCATTTGCGTATTCGCAGGCGTCTGACCAATCCTGAAACCAATTTTTGAGTGTTTCCATAAAAGCCTCCAGGGAAAATTCCAGCAGGCGAAGCCGCGCAGAAACGACTCATGCTGCAATGCAATATTTAAAATATTGTGCGGCGCAAAAAGATTTACCAGCGCAATAATGTCGCAGCTACTGCTTTAATATTTTAACTAATTGATTTAATTGAAATTATAAATTTTTAACCAGTGCGGACGGGCAACAAAAAAACAGCCCGGGCGGTGCCGGGCTGTTTTTAGCGTTTTGTGAAATGAGCGATTCCCTTAGCCTTCGAGCAATCGACGGGCGATAACTTGGGCCTGGATTTCAGCAGCGCCTTCGAAAATATTCAGGATCCGCGCATCACATAAGACCCGCGAGACAGGATATTCCAGGGCAAAGCCATTGCCGCCGTGGATTTGCAGTGCATTATCGGCTGCCGCCCAAGCAACGCGCGCGCCCAATAACTTTGACATGCCGGCCTCTAAGTCGCAGCGCTTCCCCTCATCCTTTTCGCGTGCAGCGAAATAGGTGAGCTGGCGCGCGATATGAATTTCGACCGCCATTGAGACGATCTTATTAAACACGCGCGGAAAAGCGAAAAGGGGTTTACCAAATTGAACCCGTTCTTTGGCATAGCGCAAGCCAAGATCGAGGGCGCATTGGGCGACGCCAAGCGCGCGCGCCGCTGTTTGAATGCGGGCTGACTCAAAAGTTTCCATCAATTGTTTAAAGCCTTTGCCTTCTTCTCCTCCCAGAAGGTTCTCAGCCGGGACTTCGAAATTATCGAAGCCAATCTCGAACTCTTTCATGCCCCGGTAACCTAAAACCTCAATTTCTCCACCCGTCATCCCAACAGCAGGAAACGGATTTTCATCAGTTCCCCGAGGTTTTTCGGCAATCAGCATGGAAAGACCTTTGTAGCCCTTCTCATTTGAATTGGTGCGCACAAGAAGCGTCATGACATCGGCTCGCACTGGATGCGTGATCCAGGTTTTATTGCCGACAACTTTATACACCTCTCCTTCGCGCGTTGCGCGGGTACGCAGGCCAGCAAGATCAGAACCATTGTTGGGTTCAGTGAAGACAGCGGTCGGTAAAATTTCACCGCTCGCGATACCGGGTAAATATTTTTGTTTTTGTGCTTCTGTACCCCCGAGAAGGATCAATTCGCCCGCAATTTCGGAACGTGTGCCGAGTGAGCCTACACCGATGTAGGCGCGGGATAATTCCTCTGACACCACGCACATAGCGATTTTGCCCATGCCTGAGCCGCCGTATTGCTCAGGAATAGTCAAGCCAAAAACGCCGAGTTCGGCCAGGCCCGAGATAACGTCGAGGGGGATATAGTCATTTTTCGCATGCCATTCTTGCGCAAAGGGCGCAACGTGGGTCGCGGCGAATTTACCCATTTCGCTTCTTATGGCTTCTAATGTCTCGTCGAGACCAGTGGCGCCTATAGTTTCCGCAGCAGCCTGTTGGTCAATGAGTTCAGCCAAACGGGCACGGTTTTTAGGCGTGTTACCGGTCAAGATCAGCTGATCGATTATAGCCGGGCGGCGCGCCGTAATCTGATGGGAGCTTAAGCCAAAATCTGTCAAGCGGACAGTTTCGCCTTGGCTCATTGGAATGCCGCCATAGACTTGAGCTAGCAGATCAGCAAAGCCAATGTGATTAAGAAGCTCTTCTGTTTCACCATAGAGCCCTTCAGCCTGTAATCTTTCTGCATAGGCAATGAGTTCGCGCAATCCTTGCAGATAAGTCGCAAACCAAGCAAGGCCATGAGCGGCGTGCTGATCTGCTTCTACGAGATCATTAACGATTTTGCCTTCCCGAGAAACACGCGCGCGAACGCTATCAAGCGCTTCTTTATAGAGGCCTTCAACGGCGTGAAACGCCTCTTTAGCGTCGCTTGCCCAGTTTGCAGGTTCAGTTTTGAAAGCAACAGCCGCGGTCATGGTTTCTCTCCGCATAAAAAGCTTGATGAAGTCTCTAAATGACATGGTTTCATTCATGCCGTCATTTTTTCCGCGACGCAACAGGCTTAATTTGCCCCCAACGCCATCTGCGCTGGGAAAACCCAGCACAGAGAAGGCATTGAAGCGAATTTTAGCTCAGCTCAGTTTAAGAGCGATCGCATTACCGTTTTTTTCCAGCCTCGATTACATCTTCTACAGTATGGAGGCCTGGTTTTGGAGAATTGACCAATACCGCCATATTGCCGGGCGCGTGTTCATTCTTCCACATTTTGGTATGCGCTGAGGGAATGTCCCCCCAACTAAACACCTCTGACATACAGGGATCAACGCGACGATCCAGGACAAATTGATTAGCAGCGACGGCTTGCTTCAAATGCGCAAAATGCGAGCCTTGGATGCGCTTTTGACGCATCCAGACATAGCGGGCGTCAAAAGTTAGGTTGAAGCCAGTTGTTCCTGCGCAAAAGACAACCATGCCGCCGCGTTTAACAACTAGGGCTGAGGCTGGGAAGGTGGATTCACCGGGATGTTCGAAAACGATGTCAACATCTTTTTTGCCGGTAATATCCCAAATTGCCTTACCGAATTTTCTAGCTTCTTTGGTCCATTCAACAAATTCAGGAGAATTAACTTTTGGTAGTTGGCCCCAACAGTTAAATTCTTTGCGGTTAATGACGCCTTTTGCCCCCAATGACATGACATAGTCGCGTTTAGTTTCATCGGAAATAACGCCAATGGCGTTAGCACCAGAGGCGGCGCAAAGCTGCACGCCGAAAACGCCTAGTCCGCCAGAGGCACCCCAGATAAGGACATTATGCCCGGGCTTGAGTTGGTGGGGTTCATGACCAAACAGCATTCGATAGGCTGTCGCCAAAGTTAGCGTGTAACAGGCGGACTCTTCCCAAGACAGATGTTTAGGACGCGCCATGAGCTGGCGATCTTGCGCCCGACAAAATTGCGCGAAGGAGCCGTCTGGCGTCTCATAGCCCCAGATACGCTGGGAGGTGGAGAACATAGGATCGCCGCCATTACACTCTTCATCATCGCCATCATCTTGATTGCAATGAATAATCACCTCATCGCCAACTTTCCACCGTTTAACTTTTGATCCCACTGCCCATACAATGCCAGAGGCGTCGGATCCGGCTATATGGAAAGGGTTTTTATGCACGTTAAACATGGAGACGGGTTCGCCTAGCGACGCCCAAACGCCATTATAGTTAACGCCTGCGGCCATCACGAGTACGAGCACATCGTGACTGTCGAGCGTCCATGTAGGCACAACCTCCACTTGCATGGCGGTTTCAGGAGGACCCTGGCGCTCTTTGCGGATCGCCCAAGCGTACATATTTTTTGGCACGTGGCCCAGTGGCGGGATTTCTCCTAATTCGTATAGGTCCTTGTGGTCGGTCACTGTCAGCTCCCCGGCTGCGGAATATATTGACGCCATTAAAATTCGCCCGAGCTTATAATACGGTGAGTGGTGCCGCGAATAGCCCCAAAATTTCCATGCCTTGGCAGGCTTTGTCTATGATGCTTTAGACGCATGCGCTTTTGAGCCAATTGAATCGACGCATGACCCTGCTGTGGCGCTTAAGCCGGCACCTTGTCAAAACAGGGTCATATGCTATCGCAGCCGCTGGAGGACGCGCCTGATGACCGATATGTCTGCCCCACGCCGCGATAAAGCCTGGATGTTTCGTACTTATGCTGGCCATTCGACGGCAGCGGAGTCCAATCGTCTTTATCGGCGTAATCTAGCGAAAGGCCAGACAGGGCTTTCAATTGCTTTCGATTTGCCGACACAGACAGGCTATGACAGCGACCATATCCTCTCTCGCGGCGAAGTTGGCAAGGTTGGCGTCCCTGTTTCACATTTGGGGGATATGCGCACGCTCTTTGAGGCCATTCCTTTAGGAGAAATGAATACGTCGATGACGATTAACGCGACAGCTGTTTGGCTGATGGCGTTGTACATCGCGACGGCTGAAGAGCAAGGCGCGCCAAGGTCTAGACTGCAAGGCACTACTCAAAACGATATCATCAAGGAATATCTTTCGCGCGGCTCTTATGTGTTTCCGCCAACGCAATCGCTCCGTCTAACACAAGATCTGATTTTGTTTACGACAAAAGAGGCGCCGAAATTTAATCCGATGAATGTTTGCTCTTATCATTTACAAGAAGCAGGCGCGACGCCCTCTCAGGAACTGGCTTATGCGCTCGCGACGGCAATCGCTATTCTCGATAATGTTAAAAAGTCAGGCGAACTCTCTGAGGCTGACTTTGGCCAAGTCGTCGGGCGTATTTCATTTTTCGTTAATGCAGGTATGCGTTTTGTCACTGAACTTTGTAAGATGCGCGCCTTTACGGAATTGTGGGAAGAGATCACCCGCGAGCGCTATGGGATCAAGGACGAGAAGCTGCGCCGTTTTCGTTATGGCGTTCAGGTTAATTCTTTAGGGCTAACGGAACAGCAGCCAGAAAATAACGTCACGCGTATTCTCATTGAGATGTTGGCTGTCGTTTTATCAAAAAATGCTCGCGCCCGTGCTGTGCAGTTGCCTGCTTGGAATGAAGCCTTGGGTCTACCGCGTCCATTTGATCAGCAGTGGTCGCTTAGGATGCAACAGATTATGGCTTATGAAACGGATCTTCTTGAGTATGGCGATATCTTTGATGGCTCACCAGAGATCGCGCGCAAAGTTGCGGCGCTGAAAGAAGAAGCTAAGGCAGAACTTAAAAAAATCGATCAATTAGGCGGCGCCGCGGCAGCTGTCGAAATTGGCTATATGAAATCAAAACTTGTCGAGTCCAATACGGCGCGTCTTGAAGCTATAGAGGCCGGAGAACAAACGGTTGTTGGCGTAAATAAATTCAAAGAAGGCGAGCCCTCTCCGCTCACATCCGGAGATAGCCAAATTATGGTTGTGCCTGAACATGTAGAAGCCGAGCAAATAGCGCGCTTAAATGCTTGGCGAAATCAACGTGACGCAAAAGCCGCGCAAGCAGCGATTGAAGAATTAGCCAGAGCCGCGAAAGAAGGCCGCAATATGGTTGAACCATCGATCGCCGCAGCAAAAGCCGGCGTAACGACTGGCGAGTGGGGTAATATTTTACGGGGCGTATTTGGCGAATATCGAGCTCCAACTGGAGTTTCGTCCACTGCGCGTCAGGTTGGCGGGCAGCTAGACGCTGTTCGCAGCGAAGTCGAGCGTGTGTCGCAGAAACTTGGCGAGAGAGCAAAATTTCTCGTTGGAAAACCTGGTCTGGACGGCCATTCGAATGGCGCAGAACAAATTGCCGTCCGGGCGCGAGACGCTGGCTTTGAGGTTATTTATGCTGGCATTCGCTCAACCCCGGCGGAGCTCGTGGATATGGCGAAGAAAGAGAACGCGCATTGTGTCGGTCTGTCGATTCTTTCTGGATCGCATGTGACTTTAGCGCATGAAGTCATCCGCTTGATGAAAGAGCAAGGTGTAACTGCGCCGCTTGTTGTCGGAGGGATTATTCCGCCTGCTGATGAAAAGCTCTTGCTTGATTCGGGCGTTGCTGCGGTCTATACGCCAAAAAATTATGATCTAAATAAAATCATGACTGATCTGGCGCAGATAATTGAAAAAAGCGTGGCGTAAATTAAAAGTTGCGCCAGGAGAAAATTATGCTGCAGCTGATTTATTTTAGCACAGCTCAACTCGGGTTGGATGCGCAAGAGCTCGAAAAGATTCTTGTTTCAGCGATTGCCTATAATCAGAGCAAAGGCGTTACGGGCCTATTATTATTCAATGGCCTTAATTTTCTTCAAATCCTTGAAGGCGCGCCTGAAGACGTTGACGAACTCTATCGTAAAATCAGCGCTGATCCACGCCATAGCGGCCTCAGATTAATTAGACGACAAGAGATTAATGCGCTCAGTTATCCTCAGTGGGGTATGAAGCTCAAAGAAATAAGCGCTGACATGGGAGAGAAAGATCCTCTCCGTTTGGGTCAAGAGGCAGCAAATGCGCTGATGAATAGTTCAAGTGAAGAGCTAAAGCCAATGTTGAAGGCTTTTCTTACCTTGAATTGACATCTATGGCTTGGGATAGTTTGCGCTCCATTAACTAAATTCTCTCAAAAGAAATTCAGTAAATTAGGCTGCGAATGCTTTGGATTGGAGATAAAATGGCGACAGCGTGCACAAATGGTCTCGACACGGGATTTGTGGAGCTTGGTTATATGAAAGTCGCAGCTCTTGGCGTTGTTCAAGGCATTACAGAGTTGCTGCCAATTTCTTCTACGGCGCATATGCGCATTGTCCCAACATTGCTAGGATGGAAAGATCCTGGTTCAGCATTTTCCGCAGCCATGCAATTAGCCGCTCTTGCGGCGGTGATCAGCTATTTTTGGAGTGATATTCGATCGCTTGCTATTGGTTCGATACGGGCGCTGCAGCGTCGTGATTTTAGCGATTGGAGTTTTCGTTTCGTTGTTTGGATCGGTTTAGCGACAGTGCCGATAGGATTAGCGGGATTGTTGCTTTCCCATACGCTTAATACATGTGGCTCACCATTACGATCTTTGCCAGTCATAGGGGTGTCTTGCATAGCTATGGCGGCGCTTTTGGCGATTGCAGAGCTTTATTGCAACCACAAACGATCTTTGGATCATGTAACCTTGACAGATGCTTTGATTGTCGGCTTCGCCCAGGTTGGCGCTCTGATTCCGGGCGTCTCAAGATCGGGTTCAACCCTAACTGCAGCGCTTTTTCTCGATCTTAAGCGAGAAGAGGCGGCGCGTTTCTCCTTTCTTTTGGGTTTGCCAGCTATCACGCTCGCTGGACTGAAGGAATTATGGGAGTTACACAAGGCCCATCTTGACGCCCATGGATGGTCGATGCTGGCCGTGGGACTTATCGTCGCCTCCTTATCAGCCTTTGCTGCAATATGGGGACTCCTCAGGATCCTTGAAAAATTTTCGGCCTGGCCATTTGTCGCTTATCGCGCGTTTATTGGTCTTTTTCTTTTAATTGGTTTTTATACAGGCTTTTTAGCTTAAACATTGAGGAATAAATTAAAATTTTTTGGTCGATGCAGTCCCTTTTTGAAGGGAATATTTTTTGGAATTATTCTGCTGCTTCCCGGAGTTCTGAACGAATACGTGAGCGTAATTCGTCAATAGGATAAAGTTTACCCTTTTTTTCATAGTGCCAAAAGGTCCATCCATTGCATGCGGGCAAGCCTTGAGCCAGCGCGCCTGTTTTGTGAATCGATCCAATGAAACCAGATAAAGAAAGAGCCCCGTCCGCACGAACCTTAGCGCGATGGCGTTTTTTTACGTCCAGCAATACAGCGCCCGGGGCAATTAAGCCACTTTCAATTAGGCTAACAAAAGCAACGCGCGGTTCTGAACGCTTCGATGGGGCTGCGACGAGGATATCCTGACCTAGAGGCTCAATTGAATCGATACGGGCCGCCGCCGCCCGCGCATAGGCAGCCTCTCTCTCAAGGCCGAGATAATCGCGTCTCAGTCTCTTGGCGACCGCGCCTGTCGTGCCGGCACCAAAAAAGGGATCTAATATCAGATCTCCGGCCTTAGAAGCAGAGAGAATAACACGCGCAAGCAGGGCTTCTGGTTTTTGGGTTGGATGCGCTTTACGGCCATTTTTATCTTTTAATCTTTCCGCGCCAGTACAAATCGGCAACAGCCAATCAGATCGCATCTGGCAATCTTCATTACCAGCTTTGAGCATTTCATAATTAAAAGTGTAGCTTTTGCTTGACGCATCGCGCGAAGCCCAAATCATTGTCTCGTGCGCATTCGTAAAACGCCGACCGCGGAAATTGGGCATCGGATTGTTTTTGCGCCATACAATATCATTAAGGATCCAAAAACCCAGATCCTGCATGATTGCGCCAACGCGAAAAATATTATGATACGAGCCAATAACAAATATAGTCGCAGATGGCTTCATCAATCGACGGGCCTCGATTAGCCAATCGCGCGTAAAGGCGTCATAAGCGGCAAAATCTGTAAATTTATCCCAGTCGTCATCAACAGCATCAACTATAGTTTGATCGGGACGGCTTAGTGTATTGGCCAATTGGAGGTTGTAGGGCGGATCTGCAAAAATCAGATCAACGCTTTCGTCGGAGAGCGTACGCATTAAGCTAATGCAATCGCCTTGAAGGATTGCATTACGACTTGGCGCCGCGCGGGACGGCCTGACGATTGATGACCCGGTACGCGAAACCTTTATCCGGGGTTGAAGGCTGGCCGCCCCAACGCGTGCATTACGCATTTACTTGACACCACAAACACTACTCACAAGGCAGATGATGTCGTAATGAGGTAAAGGCCGCGTTTAGAGGCTTAAAAATCAAGTGTCCCTTTTTTGAACGTATTTATTAATAAAAAGAAAATATTATGATTGACGCCGCGTCGCGTCGCGTTTGCGCAAGGGGGCAAAGCTAAAGCGATGAAAGGGCGTCGGACCTAAGCGCTCTAGCGCTTCTAGATGTCGTTTTGCGCCGTAGCCAACGTTTGTTTCAAAACCATAATCTGGATAGAGAAGTGCTAGCCGACGCATCATGCCGTCGCGCGCAATTTTTGCGACAATTGAGGCGGCAGCGATAGAAAGCACTGTCGCGTCGCCTTTAATTATGGCGCGCGTAGGACAATCAAGCTTAGGCCTATCCCGGCCGTCTATAAGCGCAAAAGTTGGCTTGAGAGATAGGCTGGAAATCGCGCGTGTCATTGCTAGGAGAGAAGCTTGACGAATATTAATATGATCGATTTCGGCGGCTGTAACAAAAGAAATACTAATTGCTTGTGCGGTCTGTATGATGCTTTCAAACGCAGCATCGCGTTGCTTGACAGTTAAGGCTTTTGAGTCTGCAACGCCTAGAGGTAAATTCTGTGGGTTCAGAATGACAGCTGCGGCTGTAACTGGACCGGCCAAAGGACCGCGCCCCACTTCATCAACGCCGACAATAGACGAAAATCCTTCCAGTAGAAGCGCTGTCTCTTGTTGAAAATCTGGCCAATGCATTGCCAAGCTCTAAGCCAAGTTAGAGGGTGAGTAGGAAAATACAGTCAATCGCGTAATTAGAGATATTACAAAATATAAAATATTAAAACAAACTAAGTTGCTCAGATTTGTGTCGCGGAGGGGTGAATAGATCAGTTCGCAAAGAAACTTTCTGGAAATTTAATTTTTTAGTGGCGATTTCAAAGCGTCGGCCAATCATCCAGGCATAAGGACCGGCACCGATTATTCTTTTGCCAAAGGCTGAATCGTAAAGTTTTCCATCTCGTGTTGATTGGATCAATGAAAGAATGCGCGATGCTTTATCTGGAAAATATTGATTAATCCATTGAGCGAAAAGCGTGCGAAGCTCATAAGGCAAGCGTAAAAGAATATATCCAGCTTCTTGCGCCCCCACAGCATGAGCGCGTGCGAGAATTTTCTCAATTTCATGGTCGTTAATAGCTGGAATAATTGGCGCTGTCATGACGGTTACTGGAACGCCGGCGGCTGTTAATTTTTCAATAACAGTTAGTCTTTGCATTGGCGTAGCGGCGCGCGGCTCCATAAGTCGGGCAAGTTGAGGATCAAGCGTTGTTAAGGAGATTGCAACTTTAACAAGCTTTTTTTCCGCCATGGGGGCTAGAAGGTCAAGATCACGAAGAATAAGCGCTGATTTGGTAACGATGCCAACGGGATGATTGGCTCGAGAGAGAACTTCAAGGATTGATCGCATGATACGATGGTGTTTTTCAATAGGTTGGTATGGATCAGTATTAGACCCTATTACAATAATCTTTGGTGAATAATTTTGCGCAGATAATTCGCGTTCAAGGAGTTGGCCAGCTCCTTCTTTGACAAAGATCTCTGTCTCAAAATCAAGTCCTGGCGATAGGCCGACATAGGCGTGTGTTGGTCGCGCGAAGCAATAAATACACCCATGCTCGCACCCTCTATAGGGATTAATTGACCGATCAAATCGAATATCGGGTGAATCATTCTTTGTGATCAGGCTACGCGGTTTTTCAATATGTGTTTTGGTCTTGAGGGCATCGAGTGTGCCTAACGTTTCCCATCCATCATCAATTTCTTCTCTGTAGAGGGAGTCAAATCGTCCACTTTCACGACTTAAGGATCCACGGCCACGACGACGCTGAGGATCAATCAAGGTTGCTGTTGGTGAAGTTGGTTTGTTTGTTGCGTCTAAGCTCAGCATTTGCGCCATGCCGATGTCCTCCAAAATCGGATGGGGGAGGCAGCGCAAATGCGCTCTCTCCCCCAAAATTATTTTACGCAACGCTGACCAAAACGCGCGTCATGAGGGGACCTAAAGGACAGGCAAAAAATGACCTGAACATAAGGCGAACAAAGAACATTAGTAGAACATTTTGCACGCGCGTCAAGAGGCCCAATTAAAATTGGCTGGGCGCGAGCGTGTTTATGGTTTCAACTCAGCGCCATGCGCGCTGAGCTTATCTGACGAGTATATTTTTGAATTGCCACGGATCGCAGGCGTCAATATCTTCTGGAAATAGGCCAGGTCGACCATCTAAAGGCGTCCATTGGGTATAAACGCCTACTACCGGCCCAAGATAAGGCCGCTGCACATCCAAACATCGCTTAAAGTCTATTTCGTCCGCCTCAACGATCCCAGCTTGCGGATTTTCTAACGCCCAGACCATTCCGGCTAAGGCTGCTGAAGAAACCTGTAGGCCGGTTGCGTTTTGATATGGCGCTAGATCGCGCGTTTCTTCGATTGATAGCTGTGAGCCATACCAATAGGCGTTTTTCTCATGACCAAAGAGTAAAACGCCTAATTCGTCGACGCCATCTACAATCTCGTGTTCATCAAGGATTGTCCAACTGGCTTGCATTTTTCCATTGGCGCCAAACATTTCATGAAGAGATAAAACAGCGTCATCAGCTGGATGGTAAGCGTAATGACAAGTTGGTCGATAGATTGCTTGGCCGTCTTTATCCCGTAGGGTGAGATAATCTGCGATGGAAATTGATTCATTATGGGTAACAAGAAATCCGTATTGTGGCCCAGGTGTTGGGGTCCATGAGCGCACACGCGTATTGGCTCCTGGCGTCAGAAGATAAATTGCAGCGCCGCAACCTGTCTGATGGGTGCGTCCAATATCGGGTAAAGTTTTTTCATGGGTGCCCCAGCCAAGCTCTGCGGGCTGCAAACCTTCAGAAACAAAACCTTCAACAGACCATGTATTGACGAAAACATTTCGAGGTTTTGGATGACGTGCGCGTTGCGTATCGCGTTCAGCGATATGGATACCTTTTACGCCAAGTTTTTGGGCGAGGGCAGCCCAGGACTCACGTGTTTCTGGCTCCTTTTCAAGTTTTCCAGTATCACGCGCAATATTAATCAGCGCTTGTTTCACGAACCATGAGACCATGCCTGGATTGGCGCCAACGCAAGATACGGCAGTGGAGCCGCCAGGCGTTTTGCGCCGCTCCTCGAGAATAGTTTCTCGCAAAGCATAATTTGTCCGTGCTTCATTGCTTAAATTTTTATCAAAATAAAAACCTGGCCAAGGTTCAACTACAGTATCAACATAAAGCGCTTTCAGTTCGCGCGCGAGTTTCATAATAGCAAGCGAAGAAACATCAACAGATAGATTTACAATAAAAGCCTGTCCCACGCGATTATTGATCAAGGGAGTAAGCACCTTGCGGTAATTTTCAGGCGTTAGCTTCTCTTTTAGGAAGGCAATGCCACGCTCATCTAATAAGCGGCGGTGCGTATCAACCGGGTCTATAACTGTGAAGTGGCTTTTATCAAAGTCAAAATGCCGTTCAATGAGCGGTAGGATGCCGCGACCGATTGAGCCAAAGCCAATTAAAATAATTGGGCCAGTGATTTTGCCAAAGATGGGCCATACAGACATGTATCGATTATCTCCTGCAGGAAAGACCTATTGTTTTGCGATAAAGCAAGAGTGACCATCATAATCAACCCCAGCTGTCGACTTTGAGACTTTTCTTACTAATCAGGACAATTTTTTTACAAAAATCACTAATTTCTGCGCTTTTGGCTGAATTAGATCATTAAGGAGAAAAGCTCAGTTCAGTGGGAGGGCTTAGCGATTTGCGACAAGGGAGCAATCTGTGACGCTAAGTGATTAGCTGGCTGGATTTAAGCTCCTTCAATTCGACCTTGGGATCCATTGGATTTGAGTTGTTTTGCACTGGGACCGCGTTCTCGAGTCCGAACTAATTTTGTGACAGCTGAAAAATCAATTTTACCCGAACCCAGCAGAGGCATCGCTCCAATGGTCATTACTTCTGAAGGGATCATTAAGTCGCTCGCGCCTTTTTCTTTGGCGAAAATCATAAAATCTGCTCGATTTGCGCTTTTTTCCACTGTGAGAAGAATGATGCGTTCGCCCTTACGGGTATCACTGTCGGTCGCCACCGCCGATAGAGCGTTTGGCCATAATTCCGCGGCAAGTTGCTCTATTGCAGCAAGCGACACCATTTCGCCGCCGATTTTTGCAAATCGTTTGGCGCGGCCTTTTATGGTTAGAAAACCTTCGGAGTCTATGGCTACGATATCGCCTGTGTCATGCCAGCCATCAGGCGGCGGTTCTAAAACGCCGGGCCGATCGGCCTTTAAATAGCCCAGCATGATATTAGGCCCGCGAACTAAGAGACGGCCGCCGTGATCAATGCCCGCCATGGGTTCAAGTTTATAGTCTATACCAGGCATTAATTGTCCAACAGTGCCAAATTTGTTGAACATGGGCGTATTAAGCGCCAAGACTGGCGCTGCTTCCGTTACGCCATATCCTTCAAATATGCGTACGCCAAATTTTTCGCTCCAAATATCACGCGTTGTTTTTTTTAAGCGCTCAGCGCCAGCGACAACGTAGCGAATAGATCTAAAGTCATAGGCGCTCGCCATACGGGCATAGCCAGCTAAAAATGTATCTGTTCCAAAAAGAATTGTCGCATTAGCGCCGTAAATCAGTTCAGGGACTAGTCGATAGTGTAAGGGCGAGGGATAGAGATAAACAGGAACGCCGGATACTAACGGTAATATCAAGCCAATTGATAAGCCAAAACAATGAAAGACGGGTAGGACATTAAAGACTTTGTCTGTTCGACCGAAATCAATACGTGCTGCAGCTTGAGCAGCGTTTACAAGGATATTTTTGTGCGAAAGCGCCACGCCTTTTGGCACGCCTTCCGAACCAGAAGTAAAGAGAATTGCTGCGATGTCATCTGGGGCTGATGGAACTACGGCTTTATGCGCCAATATAAAGGCGGTAATCTTTTCTATAATCGTTAGCTGAGATTGTATATCTTCCAAATATATTAGAGTAATTTCCTGACTAAGAGCTTCAACTAATTTTGTTAGTTTTGCCTTATTGATAAAATGGCGTGATGTTAGAATTATTTTTATCTCGCTCGCTTTGCATCCAGAAAGAATATTTGCAGGGCCAGCTGTAAAATTGATCATAGCAGGTGTTCTGCCTGCAGACATCAGGGCGAAGAAAGTAACCCCGGCGGCATTTGCATTAGGCAACATCACGCCGATAGCATCTCGTGATCGGCCATATTTCATTAATTTATTTGCGAGCAATCGTGTGCTTGTCAGCAATGTTCGGTATGTTAATGCGCCCGCGCTTGGATCCTCTAGCGCTTTGCGCAAAGAACCATGTTTTTTGCATGCGCTAACGATAGCGTCAAAAAGCGTTTGATCTACCTTTGACGTGCGAAACACTAAATCAGACATCATCTGATAAAGTAAAGCGCCAGCTGCTTCACGGCGTTTTCGTCCCTTTAATTCATTGTGAATGCTTAAGTGTGTTGGCTCAAGAGCTGTCAATGTAAATTTTGGGAACCAGCGGCGACGCGCCTGTTGAGGCGTCAAACGTGAGAAAATTGTCGACTCTGGCCCCTCGATACGCACTGGTACAATAGTCGCGGCGGTTTTATCTGCAATTAAGCCTGCACCATCATAAATTTTCATAAGACTGCCAGTGACAGTCAAGCGACCTTCTGGAAAAATTACCAAAGTTTGTCCTGCTTTTACAGCGGCAACCAGCGTACGAATTGCAAAGGGCTTGGTGGGATCTAACGGCATAACATGCGCAAAGCGTAAAAATGGCTTTACCCACCATTTTTGAGAAATAGCGTAATCAATTGCAAAAACTGGCTTCATCGGAAGTACAGACAGGATCGCTGCGGCGTCTAAAAAACTAATATGATTAAGTGCGATAATCGGATTTTGACCAGCCTTTTGGAAATTGTCTAGGCCGCTTACTTCAAGCCGATAAAAGACTGTGAAAAATATTGAGAGAAAATCAGAAAAAGGATTTTCAATTAATTTCTTCGAAATCCAAATTGCGCTGCAGAAGGCAAGTAGGGCTGTAATCCATAGGAGTTGTGAAAAAGAGAGGCCTAAATTTTGCAAATAAGCTACAATCACTCCACCAATAGCCATAAAAGCAGCATTATGCACATTAACCGCTGCAATCATTCGCGCTCGTTCGAAAAGGGAACTGTGCGCCTGGATCGCTGCAAAGGCAGGCACAATCATTAAGCCTCCGGAAAACGCAAAGAGAGCAAGATCTAGTGTCGCATGGCTTGCGCCCGGTTGCATAAAATAAGACGATAAGCTGAGTTGTTGGGGAATGATTAGCGATTTCTGTTGAAAATAAAGAACGCAGGCAAGATCTGTCGCAGCAACTGCGATCAGTAATGCTCCTACAACTGCAGGCAATAAGACAATACGGCCCTTTAGAAGAAAGGCCGCTGTGCAAGATCCTAATCCGATTGCGATAGCGAAAACAGTAAGGTGGAGCGTAACAATATTTTCATCGCCATTTAATTGCTGCGTAACAATTGTGGGCATAAGCGACATGGCTATTGCGCCAAATAGCCAAAACATACTGGTGACAACAGTTAATTTTCTTAAATTCTCATTGGCTTGAAGAAGCCTTAACAGACGATATGTTGAGCGAAATATATTTAAGTCAATTTTAAGCATCGGTGCAGCGGGCTCGGTTTTTGGAATAAAACGCGCCGCAATTAGACTGAGTAGCCAAATAATAATTAGGCCGCCAGCATAAGCAAATCGATTGCTTGATTGAATAGCGAAACTGCCTACAATTGCTCCTGAAAGAATTGCAAGAAACGTAGCGCTTTCGACATAGGCGTTACCGTTAGGCAGTTCTTCTTGTGTTAAGTGATCAGGTAAAATACCGTATTTTGCTGGACCAAAAAGCGCTGCGGTGACTCCACAATAAAACAAAGCAATAAAAAGTATTGAGATATTTTCATAGATTAACCCTATGGCGGCGAGGCCGCATCCACCAAATTCGATGATGCTTAGCCAACGAATAATTAGAGCTTTATTGTATTTATCAGCCAGCTCGCCGCCAAGAGCGGAAAATAAGAAAAATGGAACGATAAAAATTGCTCCCGCTAGAGATACTAGTGCGGCGCTATCCATCTCTTGAGCGCGCAATAAAATAAAAAGAATAAGAATATTTTTAACAAAGTTATCATTAAAAGCGGTAAAAAACTGTCGAAGGAATAAGGGTAAAAATCGACGTGACAGAAGT
>BJGJ01000014.1 GCA_014190435.1 Methylocystaceae bacterium
AACACCAATTTGCCAACGTATATTGAAAGATCCAGGGCTAGAAAATCCCCAGTTTGGCAAATTAAAGCTGAAGTCGGCAACACCCCTCAAAAGCGTTATAATTATTGTATATCAATAGATTACCGTGCTATGAAATCAAAATTGCCGGACAGCACTGATAAAATATGTTTTAGTCTAACCCATTTTGACACAAGCTCCAATAAAGAGAATTTTTAAAATTGATCTGTCACTAAACTGGGTATTATGAAAGATTTTAAAGACTGAGATAGTGAGAGGCAAGATCTTTTAATGGCCTCCCAAGGCCCGAACTGACCTAAAGAGCCAGCGCTCCGTATCATCTTTATCTAAACTGAGTTACATTTTAAAACCAAAGATTAAAAAAACCGATTAAATATATTAATTCATTGCAATTGATCGATAGTATGCGGTAAATTGGATAAAGCTTTTTGTATTGTTCTCCCTTTGGAGGTTCGCTTGAAAATTAAAATCGCTCTCTGTAATCGTCGCTTTCTCTTCATCGCTCTTATAAGTTCTTTTGCTTTAAATACCCCCGCTATCGCTCAATGGGGTTGGGGCTATTATGGACCGGGGGGCTATTACGGTGGATACGGCGGCTATGGAAGCGGCTATGGCGCGGGCGGAGAAGGTTGCGGTGGTATTAATTGCGAGGGCGATGGATGGGATGGCGGTTATGCAAATATGAAAGACGCAGAAAGAGAGTCTTCTGACCAAGATGTCCAATTTGATAAAGAATTTAGCAAAAACGTTGGAAAAAAATTACGTCTCTGTAAATCCAAAACGCCTCAATACAATGATTGGGGAGACTTTATTGGATATAAACCAGTAAAAATTCCTTGTTAACACCAGAGCAATATATTCAAATTCGATTAATCTCCTCTAAATCTAGATTATTGGAGGAGATTTTGATTTAAGATTTACACCGCTTCTTAGCTCACAAAATAAGGCCATTTCTTTAATCTCTTGATCAAGATTCAGCCTGGAAGTTCCTTTAATTATTCTTAATTTATATTTACAAAAATTTACGCTTTGTTGAGGACAATGGCTTAATGGATCAATATAATCTCATATCTGGAATAATCCTATGTCAAAACACATCCATTATGTTCTTGTCGTTGCCGTGAGCCTTGCTGGTTGCGCGAGCATGGGGGCTCAAGACACAGAAGATATGCTTTCCGCGGCGCAATTTACCATGAAAAAAGCTGATACGCCTGCTAAGCTTTCATTGTTGCGATCGTTAACACAAAACAAAATTATGGCGCATTCTAAAAACGGTAAAAATTATTACATCTACGCGGACGCAGCGCAGTGCCAATGTTTATACGCGGGAACAGAAATAAACTACCAACAGTATCAACAAATACGCCTTGCAAAAAATATTGCTGATGATCAACTAGCTGCCGCTGAGATGAACCAATCTGCAATGATGAACTGGGGTGGATGGGGACCTTGGGGCCCAGGTTTTTACTAAGACAACTTTTGCAGCAATTCTTAGTTACGACCCAGGCCTATCCCAAAGCCTCCCAGTCTGCCTTAAATGTCATTAACTGATTTCAATCCGCAGTTGGGCGACTCTCAGCGGAACTGGCGGGTGTGAAAAATAAAAAGCAGCAAACAAGGGATCTGGAGTTAAGGAAGCAAGGTTATCACGCGTCAACCGCGTCAACGCTGAAACCATCGCTTCTTGTCCAACAATCTTGCGAGCAAAATCGTCAGCTTCAAATTCAGCCTTTCTTGAACGCCAAGATAATACTGGCGTTAGAATAAGAGAAATAGGCTCTTTCGCTAGCAAAAGGGCTATTAGAACGACGCCTGGATCATTTTGAAGATTAAACCAGTTGCTAATTATGCCTGATGAGAAAGCGTAATAAATGGCAAAGAACGCAATAAGGGCTAAAACTGCTGATTGGACAATTATTTGAAAAACATGACCATATTTAAAGTGGCCTAATTCATGAGCAAGAATTGACTCTATTTCCTCTAATGTATGCTTCTCAAGTAAGGTATCAAAGAAAACTATTCTCTTGCCTTTGCCAAAACCCGAGAAATAAGCGTTGCCATGGGCTGAACGTTTAGAGGCGTCCATAATGAATAAGCCTTTTGACTCGAATCCGCATTTTAATAATAAGCTTTCCATGCGTTCCTTCGTGGCCCCCTCACCCATTGGCGTAAATTTATTGAAGAGCGGTGCAATAAGCGTTGGGTAAATAACCGTCATGGCCACAGTTAAAGTCATGAAGGTTGCATAAGAAAAAATCCACCAAGTATCAGGTAATGCGCCAAGTAAAGCAAACATCGCGTAAAGCGCTGGGATCATAATGATGCAAGTGAGCAAAGAAGTTTTTAGCTCATCTAAAATGAAAGTTTTTAGCGTCAACCGATTAAAACCAAATTTTTCTTCAATCCAAAAACTATTAAATAATGAGAAAGGCATTTCAAGAAAATGAGAGATGATACCAAAACTCAACACAACCATAACGCTTCGGGTGATGCTGGACTCACTGTAGTGAGCGACAAACAGATACAAGGGTGATAACCAGGCTGTAAGCCATAAAATACTTATAAGCGTGTCAAAAACTAATTCCGCGATACCAAATCTCGTACGCTCGATTGTATAATCAGCCGCGCGTTGATGATCAGATAATGACACTTCACGAACAAAGTCTTGGGGAACAGTATTACGATTGCGGGAAACATTTTGGATCTGACGTAACCGCAAATAGACGCCAAAACAACCAGACGTAATAATAGCAAGAATAATTAAACTACCCACGGCCGTCATCGGCGCATACTCCAAGAATTGAGAACATATGTATCTAATATAGCTCGATATATTTGTGCAGGCGAAAGTAATGTAAACGAAAATAAATACCCACAAAGCACTTAACCCAATCAATCGACTTGCCCCTAACTTGAGATCTACTCCCATGACTATGACCAGGATCATTGTATTTGTTGCGGCTTTACATGGCACATTTGGGGTCGCCTTGGCGGCGGCAGCCGCCCACGGCGTCGATAAAACCCCCCTGCTCGGAACTGCAAGTCAATTCCTAATGATCCATGCCGCCTGTGGTTTAGCGCTCGCGGCCTACCTTTGTTCAATCACGCGAAACGCTCGTTTGCTGGTTGGAATTATAATTTTTATGCAAGCGGCCGTAAGCTTATTTTCGGCAGATCTTATCTCACGCGCCTATCTTGAGGGTCGATTGTTTCCTATGGCCGCTCCGCTGGGCGGAGGCTTAACTCTTCTGGCGTGGTTGGCTTTGGCGGTGTGGTCGCTTCTGCATATCCGCCAGAAAATTATGTAATTTACGAGATAGTGATCTAGACAGATCCTTCATTCAGCCTCACGATTATCCCATGACAAGCTCAGAGTCTCCTGATCTATCCAATGAGGACGCGCCTAAGGCCGGACCAACGCCGATCGCTGATCCTTTAATTGGCGCACGTGTACTCATTGTTGAGGATGATCCCTTTATTGCGCTTGCTCTTGAAGAAACGCTTCTGGATTTCGGGATGCTCATTGTAGGGGTAGGCAGATCGATATCTCAGGCCAAGATCCTTGCCCAAAACGCCATTTTTGACATTGCTGTTCTCGACGTGAATTTAGGTCATGAAACAATTGATAGTGTTGCTGACCTAGTTGCTGATAGAAACTTACCCTTCGTCTTTACAACTGGTCATGGACGAGCTGGCTTGCCCGAGGCCCATCGTGATCGAGCGATCGTTGAAAAACCCTTCTATGTTGAAGAAATCCTTCGAACGCTGCGCGAAGAACTAATCAAAGTGTCGTGAATTGCACGATTAGTGAAACCGCTAAATACATAATTCTAGTCTTTCTTCCTCTAAAAGCTTAGTTAGCGCGTCAGGAACATCTAGATATCGAAACCGACTTAACTCATATCCCAGGATTACCCGTCCCCAGGGTGGGGCGTAAGACAAATCTGGATAGACGTCTTTTAAAAAGGCGGCGTGGGTTTCACCAACACAAAATTCAATACGATCAAGTGTATAGACCACGCCTAGCGTTAATCCACTAAGTCCATACCAACCTGGGTCCATACCAACCTGGCGAGGCGTCAATACAAACAATATCAGTCCCTGGTGGTGTATCCTTACTGATCAGCTGACTTCACCAAAATTTTAGAAAACTAAAGAAACCTTTTTTCAACAATTTCCGATCAAGCGCAGCGAGCTCCTCATGAAACTTGCGGGCCTTCTCTCGTAACTCAAGCAACTCATCGTCTGCAATTTCAAAGTTCAAAGCCGCCTGCTTTAACTCTCGCGTCGAAGCATCAAAACGCGCCTGAGCCTCAGCGATTAATGCATGTAACATTCAGCCTCCTGATCAAGCTCCCGAGCTAACGCTTATGCGTCAGCAGCTATTCAAACCCCAGCAAAATCATCGCCAGCTTTCCTGAAGCGCTGCTGCGGTGGTTTTTTAGTGGAGGCCTCGTCCGGATTCGAACCGGAGTACAAGGATTTGCAGTCCTCTGCGTAGCCACTCCGCCACGAGGCCATCCGATGACCAAAGCGCAATGCGCTTGACCAGAACCCGCTCTTACAGGAGGGGCCGATGCGGGGCAAGAGCTGGCGTTACTGGCCAGAAGCTCCAGCTTCTTTACTCTTTTATGCAATGAAATCACTAAGTTTGTTATCTTTCGACGCCTGCTAGGGCGTAAGCGCTTAGCGGGGGTCTTTAAAGCAAGATTTGACAGAGGCCGTCGCTTACGACCATTTACCGCCCGCCAGACAAGGCTGTTTATTGCGCCCGCAGAGATCTGTGGTGTGTTTAGGATACATTATTAATGAATGTTGTCATTGTTGAGTCTGCAGCCAAAGCGCAAACAATTAACAAATATCTTGGCCGGGATTTTCAAGTCATTGCTTGCTATGGGCATGTCCGGGACCTCCCCCCAAAAGATGGCTCTGTCGATCCTGAAAATGATTTCTCAATGTTATGGGAAATGGATGCTAAGGGAGCCAAGCGCGTCTCAGCCATTGCCGACGCTGTAAAAGGCGCAGAAAAAGTCATCCTAGCCACCGATCCTGATCGAGAGGGAGAGGCAATCTCCTGGCATCTGCTCGATATCTTAAACAAAAAGCGCATTCTAAAAGATAAGAAAATTGAACGTGTTGTTTTCAATGCAGTGACGAAAGACGCCATAAAAGAAGCGATGGCGCATCCAAGAGAAATCGATCAAGCGCTGGTCGATGCTTACTTGGCCAGACGGGCCCTAGATTATCTTGTAGGCTTTACCCTCTCTCCAGTGCTATGGCGCAAACTTCCAGGGTCACGATCAGCTGGACGTGTTCAATCAGTCGCACTCCGGCTGGTATGCGATCGCGAATTAGAGATCGAGAAATTCATTCCCCGCGAATATTGGTCGCTTGTCGCGCATCTTAAAACCTCCGCCAATGAACTCTTTACTGCCCGCTTAGTCGGGGCTGATGGGAATAAAATTACACGGCTTGATATTAATGAGGGCAGCGTCGCAGAGGATTTTAAAAATACGCTTGATCGCGCCACCTTTAAGGTAAGGTCAATTGAAGCAAAGCCGATCAAACGTAATCCATACGCCCCATTTACAACCTCGACCCTTCAACAAGAGGCTTCCCGCAAGCTCGGTTTGGCACCGGCTGTCACGATGAGAATCGCGCAACGTCTCTACGAGGGCGTGGATATAGGAGGCGAAACTGCCGGTCTGATCACATATATGCGAACAGATGGCGTAGATATGGCACCTGAGGCTGTCGCAAGCGTCCGTGGTGTCATCAAAAAAGAATATGGCGAGCGTTTTGTGCCAAAAGCGCCAAGGAAATACATGGCGAAAGCCAAAAATGCACAAGAAGCGCATGAAGCTATTCGTCCTACTGAGGCGGCCCGGTTGCCAAAGAATATGGCAAAATATCTCGAGCCAGAGCAGGCCAAGTTATATGAACTGATTTGGACTCGAACAATTGCGAGCCAAATGGAGTCCGCAGAAATAGAACGCACGATAGTAGAAATTGACGCAATCGCTGGCGCACGCAAGATTGATCTTCGTGCAACCGGCCAAGTCGTTCGTTTCGCAGGATTCCTTGAACTGTATCAAGAAGGCCGCGATGACGACGCTGACGAAGATAGCGGCCGTTTGCCATCAATGACCGAAAATGAACAGCTTACTCGCGAAAAAATTGAGGCCTCTCAACATTTCACAGAGCCACCGCCACGCTTTACTGAAGCGACTCTGGTCAAACGAATGGAAGAACTTGGCATTGGCCGCCCGTCAACCTATGCCTCGACGCTTGGGGTGCTTCGTGATCGAGAATACGTAAGGTTAGACAAAAAGAGGCTAATGCCAGAGGATAAGGGCCGCCTCGTCGTGGCCTTTCTTAAAAGTTTCTTTACGCGCTATGTAGAATTTGATTTCACGGCTAGTTTGGAGGAGAAACTCGATCTCGTCTCAAATAATGAGCTGAACTGGAAAGAAGTTCTTCGAGAATTCTGGAAAGATTTTTCTCTCGCTGTTAACGAAACAAAAGAACTTAGAACCACGCAAGTTCTCGACAGCTTGAATGAACTCCTCGGCCCTCATATTTTTCCAGCGAAGGAAGATGGTGGCGATCCGCGCGGCTGTCCCTCATGCAGCAATGGTCTATTGTCTCTGAAAGTAGGAAAATTTGGCGCATTCATTGGCTGTTCTAATTATCCTGAATGTCGCTTTACGCGCACATTAACTCCGCCCAATGGCGAAGCGCAGCAAGGGACGCAGCCAGGCGTGAAAGTTTTGGGGCAAGATCCAGCAACTGGCGCTGAAATTACTCTGCGCGATGGCCGCTTTGGTGCCTATGTTCAAGAAGGCGAACAGGAGGAAGGGTCCGCTGAAAAACCAAAACGCGCCTCTTTACCTAAAAATATTCGAGCGGACGAACTGACCTTACAGCAAGCCGTCGCCCTACTCTCCCTCCCCCGAGAAGTCGCCAAACATCCAACATCAGGTGAGGCGATTATTGCCAATATTGGGCGCTATGGGCCCTATGTGCAGCACGGCAAAACTTACGCAAATATAGGTCGAGAGGACGATGTCTTAACCATCGGGGCTAATAGAGCCATTGATTTAATCGTACAAAAAGAGGCTGGCGGCGGCGGGTCTAGGTTTTCAGGTGCCACGGAACCAGGAAGATCCCTGGGCGACCACCCGGATGGCGGCAGCGTCTCGGTTAAGGCCGGAAGATTTGGCCCTTATGTCAATTGGGGCAAGGTCAATGCAACGATCCCACGCGCACTCGATCCTAACGGCTTAACCTTAGAACAAGCGTTAGAACTCATCGCCTCAAAGGCTTCAGGAGGGAATACAAGCGGTCGTTTACTTGGCGAGCATCCAAATGGCGGTGCCATCACTGTCCGCGCAGGACGTTTTGGACCCTACGTCAATCTGGGAAAAATTAATGCAACCCTACCCAACAATCTTACTGCAGATTTGATAAACCTTGAAGAAGCAATTAGCTTGATTGATGCAAAGGGACCCGTAAAGAAAACAAAATCGACGGCTAAAAAATCCTCTCAACGGAAGAAAAAAACTGATAGTGTCGGGAGCGAATTAACAGCAGATAAGAAAAAGTCAGCAGCAAAAAAAGCCCCGGCCAAAAAAACGCCTGCTAAAAAAACTGCGAAGAAAAATATGCCAGCTAAAAAAGCTTCAGGAAAGTAAATCAACTCGGTGAGTTTAGTCAGGGAACGAGTAGCTTAGTTGAGTGCATGCTGATCACAGTTCCACAAAACTATATCAGAGTTAACATTTGCCTATAAAAAATCATGACGCACAAATACCCTCAATCGATGAAATTCTTGCTTTTATCGAACGAGAAAGTCAGTTGCGTCACCAACCGCGCATTGGGTCGCGGGAAGTTGCCCGGGCGTTCGGCTTAAAAGGTGAAGATCGACTGACGATTAAACGCATTCTAAAAGAGCTTGTTGAAAAAGGCGCTTTAGAAAAACAAGGTAAGCTTATCTCTAGAAAAAACAAACTCCCTCCCGTTGCGCTTGTCGAGATTATTGAAAGAGATCGCGATGGCGAGCTTTTAGCTATTCCCGTTGAGTGGGATGAAGAGGAATTGGGGTTTCCGCCTAAAATCTTGATCCACGCTCCCCGTCGGGCAAAAACGGGCCAACCTTTGCCTGGAGTGAACGACCGTGTTTTAGCGCGGGCGGAGCTTAATCCCGATGCAGGACCAAAAGATCCCCCCTATCTGGGACGGGTAATTAAAATTCTGCCCCGGGCGCGCAATCGTATTTTAGGCATTTTAAACATTGAAGCTAATGGATCAGCCCATGTCGCGCCGATAGATAAAAAACAACTTGGCAGACAGATCGTAATCGCCCCAAATGACATTGGGCCAGGGAAACACGGCGACCTAGTTAGCATTGATCACATTAATAAAACACGTGCGCGGGTTAAAGAAACTTTAGGCTCTGTTACAAGTGAAAAAGCTCTAAGCCTTATCGCAATCCGGGCACATGACATTCCTGACATTTTCAAAGATGAAACAATTTTAGAAGCTAAAAAAGCTCAAGATGCCAATTTCCAAAATCGAGAAGACTGGCGAGAATTGCCCTTTATAACAATTGATCCACCTGACGCAAAAGATCATGATGATGCTGTTTATGCCGTCTTAGATAAAGATCACAATAATGAAGGCGGATATATTTTATGCGTTGCGATTGCAGATGTTGCTTATTACGTAAAACCCTGCTCTTCCCTGGATCGCGACGCTCTTGATCGTGGAAATTCCGTATATTTTCCTGATCGCGTAGTTCCAATGTTGCCAGAAAGAATTTCGAATAATCTTTGTTCACTAAAAGCTCATGAAGATCGTCCTGCTCTAGCTGTAAAATTACGTATCACTGCGCAGGGCAAGAAAATTGACCATGTTTTTCATCGTGTGATGATCCGCTCCCGCGCCAAGCTTTCCTATTCCCAGGCCCAGGAAGCTGTTGACGGTCGAACGGATGACATAACTGCTAACTTGCTCAACGTTTTGCGCCCTCTGTTTGCTGCGCATCAGGCGCTTCAACATGAACGAAGAATACGCGCGCCTCTTGAACTAGACTTGCCAGAACGAAAAATTCTCCTAAAGCCAGATGGGTCATTCGATCGCGTTATCATACCACCAAGACTTGAGGCGCATCGGCTCATTGAAGAATTTATGATTTTGGCAAATGTTGCAGCGGCAGAAACGCTTGAAGCGCACCGACAACAATTGATTTACCGGGCGCACGACGAACCATCACGCGAAAAAATTAATGCGCTGTCAGAGTTTTTGGCCACCATTGGCGTAAAATTATCAAAAGGCCAAGTCTTAAAGCCTGCAAATTTCAACACAATTCTTGCCCGTCTTAAAGGGATGGAACACGAAAATATAGTCAATGAGATTGTTTTGCGCACACAAGCTCAAGCTGAATATACCCATGAAAACTACGGCCACTTTGGTCTTAATCTTCGTCGATACGCGCATTTTACCTCCCCCATTAGACGCTATGCAGATTTGATTGTGCATAGAGCGCTTATCCGAGCTCTAAATATCGGCGAAGGTGCATTGCCAGAAACATCGCCGCAAGAGCTTGCAGAAGTCGCCGCGAGAATATCAGCAGCGGAACGGCGGGCGATGGCAGCTGAGCGCGAAACGGTTGATCGTCTGATCGCGCATCATTTAATGTCTCAAATAGGTGCCCAGTTTCAGGCGAGAATCTCTGGCGTTACCCGTGCAGGCCTTTTTGTCCGACTATCAGATACTGGCGCGGACGGATTTGTGCCCGCAGCTAAGCTTGGTCGTGAATATTACGCCTATGATGAAAGGGCCCATGCCCTCAGCGCCCGGTCTGGCATAAGCTACAGATTAGCCGACCATATCATCGTGAAACTCGTGGAAGCCGCGCCCATTGCCGGTGCCTTACGTTTTGAAGTCGTTGAGGGCGGCGTCAAAAGGCCTCCTAGCAAAAATTTCACCAAGACCACCGCCTCAAAACATAGAAAACAAATTAGAGACAATAAGATAGGAAAAGATGGCCAGAGACGAGGCCGCACTTGACATCCTGGGCCTTCGACGTATGTTGCGCCCAATTACCACACCTGCCGACCATCTCGCGCGGGGGGGGGGATCTTTTTATTTGAAATGGATTAGAAAATGGCTAAATCCGCCATGATAAAGATTAAGCTCCTGTCTTCAGCAGATACGGGTTTTTTCTATGTCACCAAGAAAAACGCGCGCACCAAGACAGAAAAGCTCGTGTTTAAAAAATATGATCCTGTCGTTAGAAAGCATGTTGAATTCAAAGAAACCAAGATCAAATAAGACGCCACGTCATATCTATTAAGTAATTGATTTTTATGATTTTTGTAAATATAGGCGGTCGACTGACGATGGCTTCAAGGAGGCCACTCCCACCATCGCCAGCCGACCAACCCCACGGACCCAGGAGATGCGGCGGACCTGAGCGCTCCGTAGGGTAACGATTAAGCCCTAATTATGCCCCACGCTTCAGCGGCGACGAAGGCTTAAAATGTCCAATTCCTTGACCTTGGTCAGGTTACTCTTGCCAGTTAAAAAATCAACTCTCACCCGAGCGAAGTTGATCGGCGAGTCGCTGCGCCTATCCTGTTATTAGTCTTAGATCTCAGGCCAATGGAAAATCTTGTTGCTTGCTCTAATTAGGCTTTAGTCGTCTTGATGCTGACGTTGTTTCGGAGGAAAATATGATCACTAAAAACACGCAATATTTCTTAGCGTTAGCGGCCACGCTCAGCTTAGCTGGCTGCGGTGATCATTTGCCTGGTGACGCAACGGGGGCGAAAGTTTTGCGCAACATTTTGGAAAAGAATGGCGTTGAGGCAAAGATAGTTTCATTTAAAAAAGTTCAAGGTAAAGAATTGAAACGAGATGCACTTAATGCGTTTGAGTTGATGTATGAAGCAGAAATTCAATTTCCTGAAGGGTTCGAAGCTAAATGCAAAGAAGAACTCGAGAGAGGTAAATGTGCGTTTCTTGGAATTGGAGAAGATAGAACATTCGCAAAAAGCGAAATCCTAACAAGTGAAGGAACGCTCCATTTTGTGAAGTCTGAAAAGGGCTGGACTGCCGAAGATAATAACGTCTACTGACCAGATGGCGCGAAACGCGCCAATTATCATAATTCCTGCTCGACTGGGGTCAAAACGACTACCATCAAAACCGTTGTTGAAAATCAACGGCGAAGCTTTGATTTTACATGTCTGGCGTCAAGCTCAAGAAGCTGACATTGCTCCTGTATATGTCGCAACAGATAGTGAAACAGTTGCAAATATTATCCTTAATAAGGGCGGTAAAGCTCTTATCACGCGCAAGGACCATGCATCTGGTAGTGATCGTATCTTTGATGCGCTTACAAGTCTCGACCCTCAGGGCCAGTTCGATAAAATAATCAATCTTCAAGGGGACCAGCTTGGCCTTTCGCGTCATGCGCTCACAAAAGTCCTCGCGCTTCTTGATAACCCAGTAGTTGATATTGGAACCCTTGCTGCGACCTTCACACCAAGCCAAGCTAATGATCCTAATGTTGTTAAAGTTATCGCGACGCTGGAGAGCTCTGATCGTGGCAGAGCCATGTATTTTACGCGTGGACCTGCCCCTTGGGGAAAAGGGCCCATGCTTCGACACATCGGCGTTTACGCCTTTAAACGTCACAGCTTGTCGCGATTCAGCACATTAGCACCCTCACTCCTTGAACGAAGAGAAAAGCTTGAACAATTACGAGCCTTGGAGGCCGGCATGCGTATCGATCTAGCCCTAGTGGATCATTCTGGGTTATCAGTCGATACACATAAAGATATTGAGTCTTTGAATCTTGGCTTGGTTGACTAGGATAGATCGTGACACAATTCATTGCGTTTCAGGGAGAACCAGGCGCCAACTCTGATATTGCTTGCCGAGAGGCCTATCCGAATTTGACACCCCTGCCATGCGCCACTTTTGAAGACGCCTTCGCCGCAGTGTCTGAAGGACGAGCCAAATTAGCGATGATTCCAATCGAAAATTCGATTGCCGGTCGTGTTGCTGATATTCATCATTTTTTGCCTAAATCAGCTTTGCACATAGTCGATGAATATTTTCTCCCCATTCATTTTCATCTGATGGCCCCAAAAGGCGCAACTCGGGAAGGATTAAAAAACGTCTATAGTCACATACACGCGCTTGGACAATGTCGTAAGATTATTCGAGATCTTCGACTCACAGCCTTTACAGCGGGCGATACAGCGGGCGCCGCGCGGGAAGTAGCTGAATGGAATGACCCACAGAAAGCGGCTTTAGCGCCGTTTCTTGCTTCGCAGATCTATGGTTTGTCTATTTTAGCCGATAAAGTAGAAGATGAGGCTCATAATACTACTCGCTTCGTTGTGTTATCTAAGACGAAAAAATGGGCGTCAAAAGATAGTCCAGCCACGATCACAACATTTATTTTTCGCGTGCGTAACGTGCCAGCAGCACTTTACAAAGCGCTGGGCGGATTTGCGACAAATGGCGTCAATATGACGAGACTTGAAAGTTATATGGTTGATGGCGAATTTGCCGCAACGCGGTTTCTTGCTGACGTAGATGGCCATCCACATCAACCTGCTTTAAGCCGCGCGCTAGAAGAGTTAGCGTTTTTTTCTAAAGAATTAGAAATAGTCGGGGTCTATCCAGCTGCAGATTTTCGTGTCACGAACATTCGGGCTTTTGATTATGGGGATTAAAATTACAAGATGACAGAATCTTATGATCCCAATAATATTTTCGGAAAGATACTGCGAGGAGAAATTCCCTCGCATAAAGTCTATGAGGACGAGATGTCCCTAGCTTTTATGGACATTATGCCTCGCGCGGAAGGCCATGTCCTTGTCATTCCCAAAGATGGCTCCCGAGGTCTTTTAGATGTTCCAACGAATACTTTGGCTGAACTGATTAAGCGCGTGCAACATGTGGCTCGCGCAGTTAAAGCTGCGCTTGCCGCGGAAGGCGTCACCCTGCATCAATTTACAGAAAGCGCAGGCGGACAGGTTATTTTCCACCTACATTTTCATATTTTACCACGATGGGAAGGCGTTGCTTTACGTCCGCCTGGCGCGATGGCGGACGACGCCGTACTGGCCGCTCAAGCAGAAAAAATAAGGGCAGCGTTGACGCCTTTTAATGCCTAAACACGCCTTACTCTTCAGTAACTGGTTCTGATTTAAAGGTAACTGGACGCAGCAAAAATGACGGCACGTGGTCGCCTAGACCAATTACAGGCGGTCCATCATCCTCAAAATGTCTGCGTGGAATGCGCTGTCGCCGCTCATCCGTGACAGGACGCGATCGGATAAATTCACGATCATAGCCCTTTGGCGAAAACGCGCCCATTTGCGTAATGGGTTTCTCGGGTTCACCTGGCGTCTCCTGACGAGAAGAAGGCCTCATCCGCCGACCGCTCCTGTCGCCTGCCTCTCGCGGACGTATGCCTCTGTCGCTTCGTGACCCATGCGCGTCGCGACGGATTGCGGGTTCAGGCAGCTCTGCAAAACTAGGACCTTCCCAACTAATTGGTCCGCCAATTAAAGATTGAATTTGATCAATATATTTACCATCGTCCTGCGTCACGATGGTCAAAGCAACGCCTGAACGGCCTGCGCGCCCTGTTCTTCCAATGCGATGCACATAATCCTCGCTATGCGTTGGCACATCAAAGTTAAAGACGTGACCTACATCAGGAATATCAAGTCCTCGCGCTGCTACGTCAGAACAAACGAGAAGAGACACATCTCCTGTCTTAAAAGTCTCTAGCGACGCCATTCGGGCCAATTGATCCATATCGCCGTGCAAGGCCCCAGCAGAAAAGCCATGCTTTTGTAACGATCGATGGACGATAGCAACATCACGCTTACGGTTACAAAAAATAATAGCATTTTTTAAATTTTCAGCTTCACGGATTAATCTACGTAATGTTTCACGCTTATCCGCCGCTCCATGCGAGGCAACAAGCCCCTGACGTATTGTTGAAGCTGCCGTTGAGGCGCGCGCGACTTCTATCCGAACTGGATTATGCAAGAAAGCTTCTGTTAATCGAGTAATTTCTGGCGGCATAGTTGCTGAAAAAAATAAAGTTTGACGCGTGAAGGGCACGAGCTTGCAGATACGCTCGATATCGGGGATGAATCCCATATCTAACATGCGATCTGCTTCATCAATTACGAGAATTTCTATGCCCGTTAGAAGCAGCTTGCCGCGATCAAAAAAATCGAGCAGTCGACCTGGCGTCGCTATCAGGACATCGGCCCCGCGCATGATTTTCGCCTCTTGGTCCCCAAATGAAACGCCACCAATAAGCAAAGCCACATTAAGACGATGGTTGACGCCATATTTTGCAAAACTCTCCTCTACTTGAGCGGCAAGTTCGCGTGTTGGCTCAAGAATTAACGTACGAGGTACTCTGGCGCGCGCGCGACCCAGTTCAAGACGACTGAGCATTGGTAATGTGAATGCAGCTGTTTTGCCTGTGCCCGTCTGCGCAATTCCCAGAATGTCTTTGCCTTGAAGCGCTTGCGGAATAGCCTGAGTTTGTATTGGCGTCGGCGTTGTATAGCCTGAGGCTTGAACAGCAGCGAGAACCTTCTCTGAAAGGCCCAAATCAGTAAAATTCATCAATTTTCCTATAAATTAACGTAAAAAGCGAGCCGCACAAATGCGCTTTATAAGGATAAGCCCAATTACTTTTCACGAAAAAACCGGTCTTTCAATTGAAGACCTTGAACTACGGACCATACTATATATTCAGAGCAAACATCCGAGCTTCAAGCTCAATGACGTTAAAATGGACAAATGTCAATATTGGCACCTTGTTCTACCGACAGCTCAATAGCAAGGCCTAACAATACGTTAAAAAGCTTCAGTATTCCCGCTTATGCTCAATTGAACCCGTAGTCATATCATCCATCCCTTTTCGTAAAAATCGGTCCGAAAGGGCACGTGTATGCACTGGGGGCGCATTATCTTGATGCGCTGTCTGCCTAAAAGCGACAATAACGGAAGGTGGATCCAAGCCGTCTACAACAAAGGCGAGTGTTTTTGCCGCAAGCACGCCGCAGACCAAAACCGCGGCAGAAAGCAGAGCAAGACTAAACAGCCCGTTATTGGGCGGATCTTGAAGATCTTTCGTAAACAATGTTCTTTTGGACGATTTTGGTTGAGACGGTTCCGCAGACATGATGGTAACTCAGGATGAATTTTGCCCCAACTCTAACCGTTCAGAGTAAATTTAAGGTTCACAATAAGTCGACCAAGCCACATTTTTACAAATTTCCTGCTTGCCAAGCGGCTCTGAAGGAAGAAATCTAGGGATAGGATTACTAAATAGGAAACAAACCAGGTCGATTACTCTCTTTAGGCCCCACCAATGCCCATAACCGCCAACCTGTATCGCTAGCGTGACAAGATCCTCCCTCTTTAGAAAGACCCAGTACACGCGCTTGCCGTCCATCGGCGCTGGCAAGGGCGGGTCGAAGCAATCTGATGGCGATAATGGCGGCACTGCCCTAATTACCCGTCCGCTCCAACAAACGCGTCGACCCAACATGTATCGCGTGTTGTTGCTTAATGACGATTATACGACCCAAGAATTTGTGATCGTTGTGCTGCGCAAATATTTTAATAAATCAGCGGAAGAAGCTCTGCAGATTATGTTGCATGTTCATAATCATGGCGTGGGCGAGTGCGGCATTTATACTTATGAAATCGCTGAAACTAAAGTCACTCAGGTAATGGATTTTGCGCGAAAGCATCAACATCCGCTTCAATGTGTAATGGAAAAGAAATAAGGGGCTAAATCATGCCAGCTTTCTCGCGGAATCTGAAACAGTCACTTGACCGCGCACTGGCTTCCGCGCGCGAGCGTCATCATGAATACGCTACTTTAGAACATTTGCTACTTAGTTTAACTGACGACACAGACGCAGCAGCAGTTTTGCGCGCCTGCTCTGTCGACTTAGAAGTTTTAAAAAAAAATCTTTTAGATTACATCGATCGCGAACTTGATAATCTCATTAATGAGGAAGCAGATGAGTGTAAACCAACTGCTGGTTTTCAGCGTGTTGTTCAGAGAGCGATCATTAGCGTTCAGTCATCTGGCCGCGAGGATGTAACTGGCGCAAATATTCTGGTTGCTTTATTCGCAGAACGAGAAAGTCATGCAGTCTATTTTCTACAAGAACAAGATATGACGCGCTATGACGCAGTAAATTACATCAGTCATGGCATCGCTAAACGTCCTGGCCTATCCGACAGTTCTAAAGCGCCCCGCGGAGTGGATGAGGAGCAAGATCGTAACGACAGTAGAGACGCAAGAGACGGAGAAAATAGAAAAAAAGAATCCGCTCTAGATGCCTATTGCATAAATCTTAATAAAAAAGCTGAAGCAGGACGTGTAGACCCACTTATCGGACGTGAAGCGGAGGTATTGAGAACTATTCAGGTTCTTTGTCGTCGACACAAAAATAATCCGCTTTTAATTGGCGATCCTGGCGTGGGTAAAACAGCTATTGCAGAGGGTCTCGCGCGCAAAATTATTAATCATGAGGTACCAGAAATACTCTCTCAGGCTACTATCTTTGCTCTTGATATGGGTGCATTACTAGCAGGGACGCGTTATAGAGGCGACTTTGAAGAGAGACTCAAACAAGTTGTTAAAGAAATTGAAAATCATAAGGACGCTGTTTTATTCATTGATGAAATCCACACTGTAATAGGAGCAGGCGCAACTTCTGGCGGTGCCATGGACGCTTCTAATCTTCTTAAGCCCGCGCTCTCTCAAGGTTCATTGCGGTGCATAGGCTCTACGACCTATAAAGAATACAGACAATATTTTGAAAAAGATCGCGCACTCGTGCGCCGTTTTCAAAAGATCGATATCAACGAACCTTCTATATCAGATGCTATCGAGATCATCAAAGGTCTCAAACCATATTTCGAAGAATTCCATAAAATAAGATATACAGCGGATGCAATAAAATCAGCCGTTGAACTATCTGCGCGGTTTATTCATGATCGTAAATTGCCTGACAAAGCGATCGACGTCATAGATGAAACTGGCGCGGCGCAGATGTTACTGCCAGAAAACAAACGCAAAAAAACGATTGGCCAAAAAGAAATTGAAGCAACAATTGCTACTATGGCGCGCATACCGTCCAAAACTGTTTCAAAAGACGATACTGAGATTTTGGCACATCTAGATGAAACGCTGAAACGAGTAGTCTACGGGCAGGATAAGGCGCTGCAGGCGTTAACTTCCGCAATAAAGCTCGCGAGGGCCGGACTCAGAGATCCAGAAAAACCAATCGGATGCTATCTTTTTTCTGGCCCAACAGGCGTTGGTAAAACAGAAGCAGCGAGACAGCTTTCGATATCCTTGGGCATTGAGCTTATTCGTTTTGATATGTCCGAATATATGGAGCGGCATACTGTAAGTCGCTTACTCGGAGCCCCTCCAGGATATGTGGGATTTGATCAGGGCGGTCTTCTTACTGACGCGATAGATCAACATCCGCATTGTGTGTTGCTTCTTGATGAGATCGAAAAAGCACATCAAGACCTTTATAATATCTTGTTACAAGTAATGGATCATGGAAAATTAACGGATCATAACGGTAAAACGATTGACTTTAGGAATGTCATTTTAATTATGACCACCAATGCTGGAGCCGCTGATTTAGCGCGCGCGCCGATAGGATTCACACGCAATAGAAAAGACAATGACGATAATGAAGCTATAAATCGTCTCTTCACGCCTGAATTTAGAAATCGCTTGGATGCCATTGTTCCCTTCAGCCATTTACCTGCTACCGTAATACAGCGCGTTGTAGATAAGTTTATTATGCAACTTGAAGCTCAATTAGCAGATAGAAATATCACCATTGAATTATCAGATGAAGCGCGTAATTGGCTTGTTGAACATGGCTATGATGAAGCCATGGGAGCAAGACCCATGTCGCGCATCATTCATCAACACATAAAAACGCCTCTCGCTGATGAGGTATTATTTGGTAGATTAAAGAATGGTGGTGCTGTTCGCGTAGTCGTTTTATCAAAAGAGAGCGGTGCAAAGTCTCTAGGATTCATCTATCCTGAAGGACCAGTCCTCCCCAGGCCTGAACGCGATATTGTTGAAGCCGGCAAAAAAAGGACAAATAGTTCTAAAACCAAATCTCAGTCGGATAAAGAAGCCGCGACACCTGAAACTTGATCAATGTAATTGGATTAAGGATCAGTTAGAGGGTTTAACGCACCGACTTCGGTGGTGCACACTTCTGAGAGGCCATTGGCTTTTTAGCTAATGCTTGAGCAAGATAACGACCCGTGTGACTTCTTGTAGCCTTTACAATTTCAGCCGGCGGGCCTGCCGCTACGATCTCGCCTCCCCCGTCTCCGCCCTCTGGGCCAAGATCAATAATCCAATCTGCTGTTTTTATAACCTCAAGATTATGTTCAATTACGACAACTGTGTTGCCTTGCTCAACAAGCTCATGAAGCACTTCCAATAATTTTGCCACATCATGAAAATGTAGGCCTGTTGTTGGCTCATCAAGAATATAGAGGGTACGCCCAGTTGAGCGCTTGGAGAGTTCTTTGGAAAGCTTAATACGCTGAGCTTCGCCACCTGATAATGTCGTCGCCTGTTGGCCAACATGAATGTAATCTAACCCGACACGTTTAAGCGTTTCCATTTTTTCTCTTATGGCTGGAACAGCTTTAAACAAATGAGAAGCTTCTTCGACAGTCATATCTAACACATCAGCAATAGATTTATCTCGATATTTAACCTCTAAAGTCTCACGGCCGTAACGTTTACCCTTACAAACATCACAGGTTACATAAACATCAGGAAGAAAATGCATTTCGATTTTAATGACGCCATCGCCTTGGCACGCTTCACACCGTCCCCCTTTCACATTGAAGGAAAATCTTCCTGGCGCATAACCGCGCGCCTTTGCTTCTGGCAGTCCTGCAAACCACTCGCGGATCGGCGTGAAAGCGCCTGTATAAGTTGCCGGATTTGAGCGTGGCGTGCGTCCAATTGGCGACTGGTCAATATCGATTATTTTATCGATTTGCTCGAGACCTAAAAGATTATCAAATGGCGCGGCCTGTTCATGGGCATTATTGAGACGTCTGGCAATCGATTTATATAAAGTTTCGATGACTAGCGTTGATTTGCCTCCACCAGATACCCCCGTAACGACAGTAAATAATCCAAGCGGTATTTCGGCACTAACATTTTTTAAATTATTACCCTTAGCACCAATCAATTTCAGCCAGCGTCCAGAAACTGGCTTTCGAAGCTTATGACGGAGCACAATCTGTTTGGCTCCAGAAAGATATTGACCAGTAATTGATTTGGAATTGGCTATAATGTCTTTAGGCGCGCCTTGAGCGACGATTTCTCCTCCATGTATTCCTGCGCCAGGACCAACATCAACAACATAATCTGCTGAGAGAATGGCGTCTTCATCATGTTCGACAACAATAACGCTATTGCCTAAGTCACGGAGTCTTCTGAGAGTATCAAGCAATCGGTCATTGTCTCGTTGATGTAATCCAATTGAGGGTTCATCAAGAACATATAAAACGCCTGTTAATCCAGAGCCTATTTGTGACGCAAGCCTAATTCTTTGACTTTCCCCACCAGATAACGTGCCGGAATTTCTTGAGAGGGTGAGATAATCAAGGCCTACATCAAGAAGAAATGTTAATCGCTCCCTGATTTCTTTTAATATTCGATAAGCGATCTCATTACGTTTCTCATTTAGCTTATTAGGCAGATCGTCAAACCAGGCCAGCGCTTCTCTAACAGAAAGCTCAGAAATTTCTCCAATATGCTTATCTGATATTTTAACAGCAAGAGCCTCTGGTTTTAATCTAAATCCCTCACAAGATAAGCAGGAGGTTGCTGACATGAAACGTCCAATATCATCTCGAGCCCATTCACTATCTGTTTCTAGATAACGACGCTCAAGATTAATAACGACACCCTCAAATGGCTTTTTAACTGAATATGCTCGAAACCCGTCATCATAATTAAATTTAATCTCCTCATCGCCAGACCCAAAAAGGATTACATTCCTAATTTTTACCGGCAAATCTTCAAAGGGATTTTCTAACCTAAATTTGTAGTGTTTTCCCAAAGACTCCAGGGTTTGCATATAATAGGGCGAAGAGGATTTCGCCCATGGAGCTATAGCTCCCTTGCGTAATGTTAATTTTTGGTTTGGCACAACGAGATCTGGATCAATTTTTTGCTCATGCCCAATTCCTCCACAAGTTGGGCATGCGCCAAACGGATTATTAAATGAGAAAAGCCTTGGTTCAATTTCAGTTATTGTAAAACCAGAAACTGGGCAGGCAAATTTTGATGAAAAAAGAATATGCGATGCAGCATAGTGGCTTAAAGTGTTTGGACTTACGACAGCGGGAGCTATATTCTTATTCGCTTGCTTACCTGCATCAGCAAATTCTATTACAGCAAGTCCATTTGATAACTCAAGCGCAGTTTCAAAGCTATCAGCAAGCCTCGCCTCAAGCTCATTGCTTACAACAATACGATCAACCACAACGTCAATATCATGCTTAAATTTTTTATCTAACGTGGGCGTATCATTTATATCGTAATATTTTCCATCTATTTTTAATCTCTGAAAACCCCGTCTGGTATAATCTGCGATCTCTTTTTTATATTCTCCCTTGCGCCCCCGCACGACCGGTGCCAAGAGATAAAGTCGAGTTCCTTCAGCCAAGGACATAACGCGATCAACCATTTGAGAAACCGTTTGGCTTTCAATCGGCAAACCAGTTGCTGGAGAATATGGCGTTCCGACACGCGCCCAAAGCAATCGCATGTAATCGTGGATTTCAGTTACAGTGCCGACGGTAGACCGTGGATTTTTTGATGTGGTTTTCTGTTCAATAGAAATCGCGGGCGATAGGCCGTCAATTTGGTCTACATCTGGTTTTTGCATCATTTCAAGAAATTGACGTGCATAGGCTGACAAAGACTCTACATAACGACGCTGTCCCTCAGCATAAATTGTATCAAAAGCTAATGACGATTTTCCTGATCCTGACAGACCAGTAAAAACTACAAATTTATCTCTTGGGATAATTAAATCTACATTTTTGAGATTATGTTCGCGCGCCCCTCGAATGGCGATCACGCGTTGATCGGAAAAAAGCTGGTCAATGCCTTTGTCTGTTTTTTTGTTTTTATTGGCCATGTGTTGCGCTAGGTTTCATGTTGAGGGATCAATAAGTCTTAATACCTGCCATGCTGCCGGTCTCAAATCCACCCTGTTGCCTGTAAGTCTGGAGAGTTCTATCAGCTGGAGAATGAACGCACTGCCCCCTCCAGCTGCCACAGCTCGTCCCCAACGTCTTTACATACAAGTCCTCGTCGCCATCATCCTTGGGGCGCTTTTTGGTGCCCTTGCTCCAGAATTTGCTTCAACCGACTGGGTAAAGGCGCTTGGAGAGGGTTTCATCAAATTAATTAAAATGGTTATCGCGCCTATCATATTTTGCACGGTAGTATCTGGTATTTCCCAAATAGAGGACGCCCGCAAAGTTGGTAGAGTTGGGCTGAAAGCGCTGATTTATTTTGAACTCGTTTCAACGCTTGCGCTTATGTTGGGTCTTCTCGTTGGCAACATCACAAAAATTGGTCAAGGCCTATCTGCTCAAGCAGACGTCGAAAGCATAGAAAAATATGTAGATTTAGCCCAAAAACGTAAAAGCGTTGACTTCCTTCTCGACATTATTCCCGACAGCGTGATTGGCGCATTTGCCAAAGGCGAAGTCTTACAAGTTTTACTGTTTTCAGTACTTTTTGGCTTTTCTTTACTTATCCTTGGAGATCGGGCGGAAAAACTACGCATTTTTATTGACGACACGGGAAAGGCAATGTTTGGAGTCATCGCCATTGTCATGAAAGCAGCTCCAATCGGGGCTTTTGGCGCAATGGCCTATGCAATCGGTAAATATGGTTCTCTTGCCCTAATCTCATTGATTGGGTTGGTCGGGGCTTTTTATCTTACCGCCGCTTTATTTATCACTTTTGTGCTTGGCTACATCTCATGGTGCCAAGGATTTAATATTTTCCATCTTTTGAGCTATCTAAAAGATGAATTGTTCATTGTATTAGGTACCTCCTCCTCTGAAAGCGCCCTGCCCGCGCTCATAGAAAAATTAGAGAGGCTTGGATGTTCCAAATCCGTCGTCGGACTTGTTGTTCCCACAGGCTATTCATTTAATTTAGATGGCACGAATATCTATATGACCCTGGCTACTCTTTTTATTGCTCATGCAATGGGCATCGATCTGAGCCTAACGGATCAGGGCATTATCCTCATTGTCGCCATGCTTACCTCAAAAGGTTCTAGTGGCGTCTCTGGTGCGGGATTTATTACGCTTGCGGCGACGCTGGCTTCTGTTGACGCGAGATTGGTGCCGGGCATGTCTTTATTGCTAGGCGTAGATAAATTCATGTCTGAGTGTCGCGCTTTAACAAATTTCATCGGCAATAGCGTCGCGACAATTGTTATTTCAGCCTGGGAAGGGGAACTTGATCGCGATCAACTCAAATCTGAGCTGAACCGTAAAATCTTTTAACCTCTCTAGCTCGCTCAGAAAGAGCCTCACGCTGGGGAGCGGATGCTTTCTTGCGCCTACCTTGCATAGCCTGCTAGACGTATGATAGAACATATCATGAACAAAAGAGCGTGCCTCTTGACGGATCAGCTGTGGACAATGCGTCATGGCGCAACTGAACGCCAAAGCTTTAGACTAAACTGTGGGGCATCTGTTGAGTGGAGCGACATCTATGGCGGGAAGCATTAACAAAGTAATTTTAATCGGCAATCTTGGTCGAGATCCAGAGGCGCGCACGATGCCTTCAGGAGATCGCGTAGTCTCTTTTTCTGTCGCGACAACCGAGTCTTGGCGAGATAAAAATACGGGAGAAAGAAAAGATCGGACGGAGTGGCATAACGTATCAATTTTTAATGATAATCTGGGTAAAATTGCTGAGCAATATTGCCGTAAAGGCTCAAAAGTTTACCTTGAGGGTCAGCTTCAGACACGGGAATATACCGATAAGGAAGGCAATCAACGCAAGGCGACAGAAGTTGTTTTACAACGGTTTAGGGGAGAATTGACGCTTCTCGACAGTAAATCTGGCGGACGCGGAGAAAATGATTACGAGGCAGCTGGATCAAACGAAGGGAGCGCCGCCTTTGGGCGTTCATCTCCTATGGAGCGCACGCCACTAGATCGCCACGAGCAATCAAGCGGTAAGCTTTCCGAGCAGCTGGACGATGATATTCCCTTCTAGACTTCGAAAGGCTCGCTATTGCAATGATTTGCCCTTTGCGATAGCACCGCCGTATAGAGTGATTTTACCTCCAAAAATTGTGAACGTAGTATTCTTCGATGAGCCAAAAGCCGATCAACTATTTACATTTGTCGACAATTGTCGCTGTCGCCATTCTTGTCGGCACTGAACTCGTGGGCGCTTCTTGGGCTGCGGGTTGGGCGCTTGGCGGGCTATTCCAGCTAGACCCAATGATCAGTCGAGTGATTGAAATAGCTTTCTCGGTATTGGGCTTTATCGGCCTCTATTTTTTTATGCGCACGGCTCTCCGCAACGAACCAATTCGCGGGTAACCCCATCGAGCTGCGAGTGGTTGAGATCAACGCGGCTGGTTTATGTTTAAGACACTCAAATCATTTTAAAGCATGGCTCAACAACTGCTTTGCTTGGCGATCAACCGAAGGATCCCTTCATGATTGAGAAACAGGACAGACGCTCCTTTCTCAAAGTCGCCGCTGCAACCAGCGCCTTGGGAGCGCTTCGCCCAACTGAGGGGCTCGCCAGCTCAAAAATAGCTAATATGAAACTTGGAGAACCAGCGCTCTTCTCATTTGATCTCCTGAAACAACTGGCACAAAGACTCATAAAAGAACCCTACCGAAAACCAAATATTCCTGCGCCGCAGATCACATCGCAAATTGATTATGAAGAATGGGGCCGGATTTCTTACAATACTGATCATGCGCTCTATGCTGATACAAACGATTTATTCCCAATTGAATTTTTCCATCTTGGTATGTTTTTTAAAAAAGCTGTTCGTATAAATGTTTTGCAAGACGGACAAGCGCGTGAAGTAATTTATGATCCATCTTATTTTAATATGCCTGAAAACTCTGTAGCCCATGGACTTCCTGCCGGGGCCGGCTTTGCTGGATTTCGACTCCAAGAATCTAAACAAGGCAAGCTAGATTGGAAAAAGAATGATTGGGTTGCTTTTCTGGGCGCTTCCTATTTCCGGGCTATCGGCGAATTAGCACAATATGGTTTATCAGCCCGAGGCGTTGCGCTGGACACATGGCAGTCAGGAACGAATGAAGAGTTTCCAGACTTTACTGAAATTTATATAGGGCCAGAAACAACTGAGGGCGTAATTTTACATGCGCTGCTTGAGGGCCCCTCAATCACAGGTGCCTATCGGTTTCTCATGACACGCGGCAAGGGCGTTGTGATGGATATTGATTGCGCCCTTTTTTTGCGCGCAGGTTTCACGCGTTTCGGTCTGGCACCGCTAACCTCGATGTATTGGTTTTCAGAAACCGTAAAACCTACTGCAGTGGATTGGCGGCCTGAAGTTCATGACTCTGATGGCTTGAGTATCTGGACTGGAAGCGGTGAACGTTTATGGCGTCCACTTAATAATCCTACTCGTGTTATGGCCTCTGCCTTTGGGGATACTAACCCCAAAGGTTTTGGTCTTATGCAGCGTGACCGTAATTTTGATCATTATCTTGACGGCGTCTTCTACGATCGACGTCCAAGCGTTTGGATTGAACCAAAAGGCGATTGGGGCAAAGGCGCCATACAGCTCATTGAAATTCCAACTGATGACGAAATTCACGACAATATCGTCGCCATGTGGGTTCCTGAAAAGCCAGCTGTGGCTGGAGCCAGCTTTGATCTGTCCTACCGTCTTCATTGGCTGGCGGATGAACCCTACCCCACGCCTCTTGCACGTTGCGTTGCTACGCGTCTGGGCAATGGCGGCCAACCAGGTAAGCCGCGGCCAAAAGGTGTGCGTAAATTTATGGTTGAGTTCCAAGGCGAGCCATTAGCGAAATTGGCCTTTGGACAAAAGCCGGAAGCGGTACTCTGGGCCTCGCGCGGCGCGTTTTCTTATGTCTTTACTGAAGCTGTCTTTGACGGTGTGGCAGGCCATTGGCGTGCGCAATTCGACCTAACAGTTGAGGGCCAGGAACCCGTTGAAATGCGTCTTTATCTTAAACTTCAGGATGTTATTTTATCTGAAAACTGGCTCTACCAATACCATCCATTCTGATAACGCCAGCGTTGACAGCCTGTTCAGACGCAAGCATGAACAGAACTAGAAAAATCGATAAATATGGGCCTCAAGGTCAGAATATGACAAAAAAAATTAAAAAGTGTCGGATTAGCGGGTCAACAAATCTAATCTCTGTATTGTCGCTGGGCGATCAAGCGCTCACGGGCGTTTTTCCTCGCAGCCGTGAGACAAAGGTCACTGTTGGTCCACTCGAATTGGTTTGGTGCCCGGATTCTGGCTTACTCCAACTCGCCCATAGCTACGAAGCTGATGAAATGTATGGCGAGAACTATGGTTATCGATCAGGCCTCAACCAGTCGATGGTGCGCCATCTCTCTCAAAAAATCGCTAAGCTTGAAAAAAAAGCGCAACTAGCGCCAAATGACGTCGTCCTTGATATTGGCTCTAATGATGCGACATCGCTAAAAGCTTATGCTACGTCAGGTTTAACGCGGATCGGCATTGATCCAACAGGCGAAAAATTTCGCGCCTATTATCCTGATGATATTAAACTTGTGCCTGATTTTTTCTCCGCAGCTAATTTTGATAAATTTGGAGTCAAACGCGCAAAGATAATTACCTCTATTGCGATGTTTTATGATCTTGAGGATCCTGTATGGTTTGCAAGAGAGATCGCAAAATCACTTGCGCCAGACGGTGTCTGGCATTTCGAACAAAGCTATATGCCATCAATGTTACGCTTAACATCTTATGATACGATTTGTCATGAGCATATTGAATACTATTCACTCAACGTTATTCGTAAAATTCTGGATGCTGCGGATTTACAAGTGATCGACGTTCAGATGAATGCTGTAAATGGTGGAAGTTTTGCTATAACAGCTGGCCACCGAAATACTAAGCATGCACGCAATGACGCCGTTATTAATTGGTTGTTAGAGCAAGAAGAACGCATGGGACTTAATACGCCCCGCCCCTATCGGGAGTTTGAAGATCGAGTTTTTCGCCATCGAGAAGACCTCTGTCGCCTCTTGCGCGCACTGAAGGATGACGGCAAACGCGTGCTTGGTTATGGCGCCTCTACTAAAGGGAATGTCGTTTTACAATTTTGTGGCATTGGCCCAGAGCTACTCGAGGCTGTTGCAGAGGTTAATCCTGACAAATTTGGATGCTTCACTCCAGGCAGTCATATTCCGATCATTTCAGAAGCAGAGGCGCGCGCCATGGTGCCAGACTATTTTCTTGTCTTACCTTGGCACTTCAAAGATGGAATTTTGGCGCGCGAACAAGAATATCTTGCAGGCGGCGGAAAAATGATTTTTCCTTTTCCTGAAATTGAAATCGTTTAGCGTCATCTGGAATTGCGACAGGACGCCTTAGTATACAATTATATGCAATTATTGTCGCTAAAATCACAAAATCCGTCGTAATCTCCAAGAATCATAATGAAAAAGGCAGACGCCTCTTCCCAAAAGTGAGCATGGATTTTTGACTGATCTTTTATCCCCCTTCTCGCTCGCTCGACGCAAACTCATTGGCGCTGGCGCATTTGGATTAGCCAATGCGCTACTGCCGAGCGCTAATTCGCAAGAAAGCTCTGCGGTTATTGAAGATGGAACCGAAAGCTATGGGCTCTCAACCTTTGGCGATCTCGAGCAACCTGCAGACTTTAAGTATTTTAATTATGTTAATCCAAAAGCGCCAAAAGGGGGCGTGCTGGCATTATCTCCATCAAGTCCAACCTTTGATACGTTCAATGCCTATGTTTTGCGTGGCAATCCCGCAACAGGAATGTCCCTTGTTTTTGATACATTAATGAACCAAAGCCTTGATGAACGCGATGCTTACTATGGCCTTGTCGCGCGTTCAGTACGAGTTTCGCGCGATAAACTCACCTATATCTTTAAGTTACGCAAAGAAGCTCGCTTTCACGATGGCTCACGCCTAACCGCTGAAGATGCGGCATTTTCATTGAATATTCTCAAAAGCAAGGGACATCCAGTCATCAGCCAAAGCTTGCGAGATTTGATCAATGCAGAAGCGCAAGCAGATGATATTTTGATTGTTCGGCTTGCAGTAGGTCGTTCTCGTGATTTGCCGCTAACAATAGTTAATCAACCAATCTTCTCACGAGCCTACTACGAAAAACGCGATTTTGAAGCTACTACTCTCGACCCGCCTATAGGTTCAGGGCCTTATAAAGTTGGGGAATATGAACAAGGACGCTTCATAGCCTATCACCGCAATAAGGATTACTGGGCAAAAAATTTACCCGTATCTATAGGTCAGGGTAATTTTGATATTATTCGCTTCGAATATTTTGCCGACAGTCAAGTGGCGTTTGAGGCATTTAAGGCTGGTGCCTTCACTGAAAGAGAAGAAAATATAGCTCGCGTTTGGGCGACTGGATATGATTTTCCCGCCGCTCATGATGGCCGCGTTAAGCGCGCAACTGCGTCAAATAATAATATACCTAATATTCAGGGCTGGGTATTTAACACACGTCGAAAAATATTTAAGGATCCACGCATACGAGAGGCTATTGGCTACGCTTTTGATTTTGAGTGGACAAGCCGTAATTTGATGTATGACGCATATAAAAGAATTTCATCTTATTTTGAAAACTCTGAACTCGCTGCATCAGGTTATCCCAGCACAGATGAATTAGCACTCCTTGATCCCTTTAGTAACCAGCTCCCTAAAGAAGTGTTTGGAGAACCTTTTGTTTCTCCTATATCCGATAGCTCAGGACAAGACAGAACCCTACTCAAAAAAGCCAATGATTTATTTGTCGCTGCAGGCTGCCAACGTAAAGACGGACGGCTCTATCTACCTGACGGCGCACCGCTTGAATTTGAATTCCTAGATAACTCAAATGTATTTGAAAGACATACACAGCCGTTCATAAAAAATTTGAAACTACTCGGGGTTACTGCAAGACTTAGAATAGTAGACGCCGCTCAGTATAAAAAACGCTTAGAGGATTTTGATTTTGATGTTGTCCATGATGTGTTAATGATGGCCTGGAATCCTGGAGAAGAGCTGCGCGCTTATTTCAGTTCAGCCACTGCCAATGTTAATGGTTCACGTAATTTACCAGGTATTTCTCACCCTGCAATAGACTCACTCGTTGATCGCGCATTATTAGCAACATCGCGTGAAGAACTTGTCATATGTTGCCGGGCTCTTGATAGAGTGCTTAGATCGCAGCGCTATTGGGTTCCACATTGGTACAATCCTGTTCACCGTTATGCTTACTGGGATCTCTTCGATAAACCAGAACATGCGCCGCGTTTTGATACTGGCGTGTTATGGACATGGTGGTGGAATGAGGAAAAAGCTCAAAAAATAAATTTTAAGGGGCGATAATAATGGGCGCTTATATCGCTCGACGTGTTCTACTCATGATCCCAACCATATTGGGAATTATGCTTATTTCATTTGCGATTGTGCAGTTTGCGCCTGGCGGACCAGTTGAACGCATCATTGCGCAATTGCAGGGTTTTGACGTCGGAGCCGCTGGACGTTTCTCGGGCGGCGGCGGCGATGTAGGCCAAGGCGCGGCGAACCAAGCTGGCCCAATGATGGCCGAAACCGCCTCAAAATATCGTGGCGCTCAAGGCCTGGATCCTAAATTTATTGCAGAACTCGAACGCCAATTTGGCTTTGATAAGCCAGCCTGGGAGAGATTTCTGCTTATGGTCAAAAATTATGCTGTCTTTGACTTTGGACGCAGTTACTTCCGCGATGAAAGCGTTATCAAACTAATTGCTGATAAGCTGCCTGTATCCATGTCGCTCGGTTTTTGGATGACGCTAATTTCCTATTCTATTTCTATTCCGCTTGGGATTGCAAAAGCAGTTCGTGATGGATCTAAATTTGATATGTGGACGTCAAATGTGATCATCATAGGCTATGCTATTCCAAGTTTTTTGTTTGCAATGCTATTAATTGTTCTTTTTGCTGGCGGTTCATTTTGGCAAATTTTTCCACTCAGAGGCCTGACCTCAGATAATTTTGATCAGCTGTCTTATTTTAGTAAAATAATCGATTATGGCTGGCATATTATCCTCCCAGTCAGCGCCATGACCTTAGGCGCTTTTGCGACACAAACATTTTTAACAAAAAACTCATTCCTTGATGAAATTCGTAAACAATATGTTCAAACTGCGCGCATGAAGGGTCTTACTGAAAATCGAGTGCTTTATGGGCATGTCTTTCGTAATGCTATGTTAATAGTTATAGCTGGTTTTCCAGGGGCGTTTGTTCATGCTTTTTTTACTGGGTCAGTTTTGATTGAGACTATCTTTTCCCTTGATGGACTTGGTTATCTTTCTTTCGAAAGCATTGTTAATCGAGATTATCCTGTCGTTTTTGCAAATCTTTATATTTTTGCGCTATTAGGACTAGTCGTTAATCTCATATCTGACCTGACATATACTTGGATTGACCCGCGCATCGATTTTGAAACGCGGGAGGTCTAGTGATGACAGATGCTAATAGCATAGATCAACTCGCTCCCTCCGTTTTGCGAACTGGCTGGTTAAAGCTTACCCCGCTGAACAAAAGACGATTGGCTAACTTCAAGGCCAACAAACGCGGTTATTGGTCCTTCTGGATTTTCATGACTCTTTTTGTCATGTCGATGTTATCAAATATTCTGGCTAACGATCGGCCAATAATTACTTACTATAAAGGTGAGATTTTATTTCCTGTTTTTATCACGTATCCAGAGGAAAAATTTGGTGGCTTTCTTGCCAGAACCGACTATCGAGATCCAACAATCGAAAATGAAATTAAAACGCATGGCTGGATGATTTGGCCGCCTGTTCGTTATTCCTACGATACGCATAATCTTGATCTGCCAACACCGGCTCCCTCGCCGCCTACATGGATGCTCAGTGACCGTCAATGTGAGGCTGCCGCGGCTAAACTCAACAAATCCAATTATGCCAATCATGGCTGTGCAGATATTGAATGGAATTGGCTTGGAACCGACGATCAAGGACGTGATGTTGTTGCCAGATTGCTTTATGGCTTTCGTCTATCCGTATTATTTGGGTTAATTCTAGCAACTGTATCCTCAATTATTGGTGTAGCAGCAGGTGCAATACAGGGATATTTTGGCGGCGCTATAGACTTGATTTTTCAAAGATTCATTGAAATTTGGTCATCTCTTCCGCAACTTTACCTTTTAATTATTATTTCATCTTTTCTAACGCCCGGTTTTTTTGTTTTACTTGGTATTCTTTTGCTTTTTTCATGGGTATCGCTTGTTCATGTTGTTCGCGCAGAATTCTTCAGAGCGCGCAATTTTGAATATGTGAATGCAGCACGCGCATTAGGTCTTAGTAATTATCGTATTATAATGCAGCATTTACTGCCTAACGCCACAGTCGCTACCCTAACATTTCTACCCTTTATTCTAAACTCTTCAATAACAACGCTCACGTCATTAGATTTTTTAGGATTTGGACTCCCACCTGGCTCTCCGTCTTTGGGGGAGCTTCTCCTACAGGGAAAATCTAATTTACAGGCTCCATGGCTTGCGCTTACAGGTTTTTGTATCATTGCGCTCATGCTTGCCTTGTTGATCTTTATTGGCGAGTCTGTTCGTGATGCGTTTGACCCAAGGAAAAGTTTCGAATGACAGAGAGTATTAATACGCCTCTGCTGGATGTTCGGGACCTATCGGTATCGTTCAGTCAAAATGGCCAAGAAACAGTCGCCGTAAATAAAGTTTCCTTTTCAATTGAAGCAGGAAAAACATTAGCGCTTGTAGGGGAATCTGGCTCAGGAAAGTCTATTAGCGCCTTATCATTGGTGCGTTTGCTGCCGCCTGGGGCAAAATATTCAGGAGAAGCCTATTTCTCTCAAGAAAATTTGCTGAAACTTGATGACGAATCCTTGCGCAGAATCCGCGGCGCTCGGATTACAATGGTTTTTCAAGAACCAATGACCTCCCTCAATCCACTGCATACGATTGAGAGACAAATAAGCGAAATACTTGAGCTGCATGGACTCAATCAGGAAACTGAACGCCGCGCGCGCGTAGTCGAATTATTAACAGAGGTCGGCATCCCAAACCCGAGCGCGCGCCTTGGTGCCTATCCCCATCAATTATCTGGCGGGCAACGTCAGCGGGTAATGATTGCAATGGCTCTGGCAAATAAGCCTGATTTGCTTATTGCGGATGAGCCCACAACAGCACTCGACGTAACTGTCCAGGCGCAGATTTTAGCCCTACTTGAACGTCTCCAAAAAAACTACCACATGGCTATCCTATTCATCACGCATGACCTGGGGTTAGTCCGTCGTTTTGCAAGTCATGTATGCGTAATGAAAAAGGGAGAAATCGTCGAAAAAGGCGATGTTGTCAGCGTATTTTCAAATCCAACCCATCCCTATACTAAAGCATTGCTCAGCGCAGAACCTAAGGGCTTACCGCTCAAAGAAAATAACAGCGCGCCTGTTGTAATTTCTGCTGATAACCTAAGAGTTTGGTTTCCAATAAAACGCGGGTTTATGAAAAGAACGGTAGATCATATTAAAGCCGTTGATGGAGTAACATTGAAAGTTCATGCCGGCTCAACGGTTGGCGTTGTTGGAGAGTCTGGATCAGGTAAAACGACATTAGCGCTAGCATTACTGCGTTTAATTCGCTCAGAAGGATCTATAATTTTTCTTGGAAGAAAAATTGATGGCGCTAGCGTAGCAGATATGCGTCCGATTAGACGTGACATGCAAATTGTTTTTCAAGACCCCTATGGTTCTTTATCACCGCGCATGTCTGTTGCTGAAATTGTAGCAGAAGGCCTAACAGTTCAACGTCCAGAACTCTCTCTTCACGAACGACGCGAAATTGTCGCAAAGGCGCTTAAGGAAACTGGTCTTGATCCCAATACGATGGATCGTTACCCACATGAGTTTTCAGGCGGGCAGAGACAACGCATCGCAATTGCAAGAGCCATCGTTCTTGAACCAAAATTTATTGTGTTAGATGAGCCGACATCTGCATTAGATATGTCGGTTCAAGCGCAAATCATCGATTTATTGCGCGATTTACAAAATCGTATGTCATTAGCCTATCTGTTTATTAGCCATGATTTACGCGTTGTTAAAGCGCTCGCGGCGCATTTGATTGTCATGCGTCATGGAAAAGTTGTCGAGTCTGGACCAGCCGAGGAGATATTCGCTCATCCGCAACAGGAGTACACGCGCGCTTTATTTGCTGCTGCGTTTTACAATAAAGTAGAACCGCTCGATTAAAGATGAAAATATCCAGAATCTATTATAGACGACGATAGCTAGTAATATCCCCAGCTCCTGCCTGCAGATTACGATCTCGGACTAACGAAAGCGGCTCACTTGATACCAGCATATGGGTCCCATTTGCATGCAATAGCGTGGATTCATCACGCATGATGCCTACATGCCCTTTCCAGAAAATAAGATCTCCGCGTTGCAATCCAGCATTATAGTCAATCGGCTTACCTACTTGTTGTTCCTGCAAATCACTATCTCGAGGCGCTTTATAACCCCTCATCAATAAAGAGAGTTGCACAAGGCCAGAACAATCTATGCCCATCCATGACTTACCTCCCCAAAGATAAGGAGCATTGAGTAATTTTTCAGCAATTGCGACAAAATCAGGAAAGCTTTCATCTAACTGCGTGAGATGACTGGCGTAGATGAAACAAGAATTTGTCGTCATCCAGAAATCACCTCGCCTTTCAATAACCTCAACCTCTGCTCCAAGAGGCAAGGCCAGCAGAGGCGGGAGTTTGATACTTGGACCTGGATAGATGAACGTTCGCGGCACACATACGCGATGCGTTGGGCGACTTAACTTACTCCAAAGCGTATTTGCTGCAATCCAACCAACGTATTGGTCATTATCCAGCTGGACCCAAACCCACCCTTCCTCTTCATCGTATACTTCAACGCGTTCACCAAAAAGAACCTGCGTATCAACAGCCGCATCGGGCCGGGGTTCTCGCCGTACGTCAACGATACATGCACGCACTTCCATAGGCGCGCCGTCTTTAAAACAATCAGCCTCAACTTGGCCTTTCAGATAAGACGCGGCTAAATCGCTTCGAGCGGGCGTTAGGCGACGATCTAATTTCTGGCTCACCGTGATTACTTTCTGTCCTCAACGCGCCGCTCAATTAAATCATAAAGCGCACGCGCTGCTTGAATCTCTCCACCCTCTGGCTTAGCTGGCTTTGTAGTTGGATTCCATGCGAAAATATCAAAATGAGCCCATTTACGAGAGTCATTTACAAATCTCCGTAAGAAAAGCGCAGCAGTAATTGATCCAGAAAAACCACCACTCGTTACACTGACGAGGTCAGATATTTTACCATCCAAAGCCTTATCGTAATTGTTCCATAAGGGCATGCGCCACAATGGATCATAACTTTGCATCGCGTGTGAAAAGATCTCCTGTGCGAGCTCATCGCTATCTGTATAAAAAGGCGGCAATTCAGGTCCAAGCGCGACACGCGCCGCACCCGTCAAAGTTGCGAAATTAAATAATAAATCATGCGGTTCTTCCCCAGCATAGGCCAATGCATCGGCAAGAATTAATCGGCCTTCCGCATCTGTATCGCCAATTTCAACACTTAAGCCTTTACGACTAGGATAAATGTCGCCAGGCCGAAAGGCGTTTGCAGAGATCGAATTTTCAACAATGGGGAGAAGAACGCGCAATCTTACTGGAATATTGCTGTCCATGATCATTTTCGCCAAAGATAATGTTGTCGCTGCGCCACCCATATCTTTTTTCATGAGTTGCATGGCGCTGGCAGGCTTAATATCCAAGCCGCCGCTATCAAAACAAACACCTTTTCCAACAAGCGTAATTTTTAGTCCATCCATTGGTCCATGCAAAAATTCGACTAATCGCGGCGGTTGCGCCGCTGCTCGCCCGACAGCATGGATTAAGGGAAAATTTTTATGTAGCAGCTCCTCTCCAATAAAATTTTTGTACGTCGCGCCATATTTTTTAGCCAGGGATAACGCCGCCTGCTCTAATGCCTCAGGCCCCATATCATTAGCCGGAGTGTTTATAAGATCTCTTCCTAAGTAGATCGCTTCAGCTATTCGTTTAATTCTAAGATGATCAATTTCTTTTGGTGCACAAAGACTCAGCTTTGGTTCTTTTGAGCTTAAATAGGCTGAGAACGAATAGGCCGAGAGCAAAAAAGCCAAAGTAGCGCTGGACTTATCTTTGACGCTATCGCCAAAACGATAAAGACCTGCGGGAAGTAGAGCGACTAATTTTCCTACCTGAAAGGGATCAGATTTTTTTGTGTCCTGTTGGTCAACGCCAAAAAAAACACAAGCCGGCTCCTCACCTATAGCCGGTGCAATGAACAAGCTTCCTGGCTTAGCGTTAAAGCCTATTGTCTTTGCATAATTTGCTAATGATGGCGTAAGTTTTTGACAAAGCTCAGACCAATTTTTTTCATCTACGAAGTTTATGACTGTCGCATCTGGCGTCCAGTTCTCGATTAGTAAGGTCATCGAATTTTACTCCGCGCTAACATACTTTAAAGCAAATCTATAAAAGGAGAATAAATTCTGAGCTATATACCTAGTTATCGTGATGCAATCCGTTTATCGAATTTATTTTCCAAACGACCAGCAACTTTTCATAAGCAATAGTTAGTTTGCTAACAGCTTATCTTCTCCTGCGCTCAGTGGCTTTTGTATAAATCCCCTTTCGCCCGTTTGATGCTAATGCGACTTAAAGGTTTTTCGTTAAAAACTAGCTCACTTGTCCAATTTGCAAAGAGAGAGGCGCAAAAGAGATAGACGAGATCGTTTGATGCAATTTTTAAAGCGCGGCAGATCGGAATAGACTTAGAAACAAGACAAAAAGCAGCAATTGTCAACAATCCATTAATCCGACGCCTCCCCGTCTGTCTATAAAATAGGCGACATGCCACAAATAGACTATTTATTAGCCATTTAATGCCTATTTTATGAACATTACGGCTATTGCATCGCCTCTGCTTTAATTTAAAGCAATCAGCCAATAGTTACCTGCTAACTTTTTAGACAGATGAGGCGGCGGGCCCCTTCGACCAAACAAATCGCGGCGCGAATAAAGCGTATTTCAAATTTGGCTGATGAACCCCTGACGAGAGCTATCCAATGCATAAGCTGATCACATCCCTTTTTATTCTTTGTTTGTTGGTCAACCCTGCTTTTGCTCAAGGAAAGATAACTTTTAACGGCGGCGATACAGCATTCATGCTGGCGTCCACAGCCCTCGTGTTGATGATGACGATACCTGGGCTAGCTTTGTTTTATAGTGGCATGGTGCGCAAGAAAAATATTTTGGCGACTATGGCGCAGAGCCTCATTGCTACGGCGATTGTTTCACTTTTATGGATCGCTGCTGCTTATAGCCTAACGTTTTGCGGCGAAGGCGCATTGATTGGAGATACGTCACGCTTGTTGCTTCGCGACTTACAGATTGACAGCGTTAGTCCTTTCGCCAAAACAATCCCTGAAATTCTCTTCATGGCCTATCAAATGACTTTTGCCGTCATAACGTGCGCATTGGTCAGCGGATCTGTTGCGGAGCGAATGAAGTTTTCAGCTTTCATGCTTTTTTGCGTTTTCTGGCTTTTCATTGTTTATGTACCATCTGCTCACTGGGTATGGGGTGGCGGTTTCTTACAAAAATTAGGCTTGCTTGATTTTGCCGGCGGCACAGTCGTCCATATAAACGCTGGCGTCGCCGGACTTGTCGCAGCTTTGATGTTGGGTAACAGGGTCGGGTTTGGACGAGAGAATTTAGCTCCATTTGATCTCTCTCTTGCTGTTATTGGCACGGGCCTTCTCTGGGTCGGCTGGTTTGGTTTCAACGGCGGCTCAGCACTGGGAGCAAATTCAAGAGCTGTTTTTGCTATTGTAGCGACACATCTTGCCGCCTGTTCCGGAGCGTTGATTTGGAGCGCGCTAGAATGGATCCAGCGTGGGAAGCCCTCAGTTTTGGGAGTCATTTCAGGCGCGGTAGCGGGGCTTGGCACAATAACGCCAGCTTCAGGCTATGTCTTACCTTGGCATGGTGTTGTGATTGGTTTAATTGCTGGGTGTGTCTGCTATTGGTTTTGTACTGTGGCAAAACACCTCTATCGTTATGACGATACCTTAGATGTGTTCGGCGTTCATGGCGTTGGCGGGATTATGGGAACCTTACTTGCGGGCGTCTTCGCTACCCGTCTTGTCACGGCTTCTGATAGCGATCCTGGCGCAACGGGGTTGATCGATGGCAATCCCCACCAACTCCAAGTTCAAGCCATTGGCGTGGCCGTCACCATCGCTTGGTGCGTCTTTGGTACTTGGCTTTCCCTAAAAATCGTCTCCTTCTTTACCTCGCTGCGCGTTAATAGCGATGATGAACGAGAGGGGCTTGACATTGCGTTGCACGGCGAGTCTCTGCATCAGTAGTTGCGATAATTAGCTGACTTAGCGTCTGGATGGGATGCCTTAATAATGAGGTATCTAGTTACCATAAATAAGAATATTTATTAATATCAATAATTTATAAATAAAATATGCTTTGAATAATACTTGACGTCGGATCTGCCTTGCACTATTGACCCCCTATCCGGACAACTCGTTCAGACGGAATTTTCATCCTATGTATGGCAAGACTTATTCGGCGAAACCCGCTGACATCGAAAAGAAATGGGTGCTCATTGATGCATCCGGCCTAGTTGTTGGACGCTTAGCCTCAATCATTGCGCTGCGGTTACGCGGAAAACATAAAGCGAGCTTCACGCCGCATTTGGACGATGGTGATAATATTATTGTCATTAACGCCGATAAGGTTGTTTTAACGGGCCGCAAACGCGACCAGAAAGTTTACTACCATCACACTGGCTATCCAGGTGGGATTAAAGAGCGCTCGGCAAAATTTATTTTAGAGGGCCGATTCCCTGAGCGGATCCTAGAAAAGGCTGTTCAGCGCATGCTGCCCCGCGGACCGCTGGGCCGCCAACAGCTCAGTAATCTACGCGTCTATAAGGGCTCAGAGCATCCACATACCGCTCAAAACCCTGCAACCCTAAACGTTGCCGCCCTTAACACTAAGAACGTCCGGAGCGCTTGATCATGGCCGAGACCCTTTCCTCACTGTCCGACCTCAATCAAGCTGCTGGAGTATCCGATGCTCCGCGCTACGTTCAAAAACTGGATAAATATGGTCGCGCTTACGCGACTGGAAAACGCAAAAACGCGGTAGCCCGTGTCTGGATTAAACCTGGCTCAGGCAAGGTTACCGTCAATGGACGCGACATCGCTGTATATTTTGCCCGTCCCGTGTTGCGCATGATTCTTCAACAGCCCCTCGTAGTTGTTAAACGTCATGGACAATATGACCTTGTTGTTTCAGTTGCGGGCGGAGGCTTATCTGGGCAAGCTGGCGCAGTACGCCACGGCTTAGCTAAGGCGCTCACCAATTACGAACCAGAGCTTCGCGCGCCTTTAAAGAAAGAAGGCTTTCTTACTCGCGACTCACGTGTGGTCGAACGTAAAAAATACGGCAAGAAAAAAGCCCGTCGAAGCTTCCAATTCTCGAAGCGCTAATCAGCTTAAAATTAGCCTCTCGCAAAAACAGACCAAAAGGCGGCTCTTTAGCTGCCTTTTTTATTCGATGAAGTCTAAAGAATTTCTGCTCAGCACTTTTAATTATGCCTGTATGCTCTTAATGAAATCCTATGTGACAGACTCTACCTAAAAGCGATGACAGCGCTCACAGCTTTTGTAGTCCGAGTGTAGATTAAGATTATTAACAAGCAAAAAGAGACAACAAAACAGGCTCCCTAGGATGCG
>BJGJ01000015.1 GCA_014190435.1 Methylocystaceae bacterium
TCAAGCCAAGGATTATTTCCCTGACTTATTCATGATGCAAAATAGAGTTAAATTTAGTGTCATTATCGTTAGAACTTAGCAGACATTTTAACTCTTAAAAAAAGTTTTATCTACGTAACTAATTAGATAGCATCTCTTAAAATATATAAAATTTTCTAACTGGCTTGAAGGTGATTTTTCCTTGAATATCTCTAATTCAGAGAATAACTATGCGCTCAGAAAATTTGGAGTGATTCATGCAGTTGTTTTTTTCGAATTTTACGCCCTTTTCTCTTTAGTCTCGTTAGTTTGACACCAGTCTCTCTTCACGCAGCACCTTTACTCGCGCCTCTTGCTCCTTTCTACGCACAACTGCAAACGCTTTCGCCCAAAGGCGCACTGGGACAGATTATAAAAAAAGAAAGAATCCCAACAGCCATCCCCAATGCAGAGGCCTGGCGTATCGCCTATGTGTCCTCAGATCTTTTTGATCGCAAGACACTGTCAACAGCGATCCTTGTAGCGCCAAAGGGAAAAGCGCCTAAAGAAGGTAGACCCATAATCGCTTGGGCGCACGGCACAACAGGGACAGCGCAAAACTGCGGGCCCTCCCAAGTCATTGACCCGGCTAAAGCATTGAATCAATATTTTATGATCAATGGCGATTCTTGGACAGATTATGGACTGCCAGCGATAGAACGCTTCATTGACGAGGGCTATGTCGTTGTTGGGACGGATTATCAAGGGTTAGGCGCCGGCGGCGCACATCAATACGCCATTGCGGCAACCCAAGCGCGAGACGTGATTAATTCTATTCGCGCAGCAGGCGCTTTAGGCGTAGCGGGATCGAATAAGAAAGCTGTTATCTATGGCTGGTCACAAGGGGGCGGCGCTACGATTTCCGCAGCAGCACAAGGTGATTATATCGCGCAAAAACATACAGCCTTCGACGACATCGAGCTTGTAGGCTTTGTCGCCATGGCACCGCAAGACGTTGCTACATTTGCTCCAAAAGACAGGCTTGAGGACACGTCAGCTGAAAGACTACTCCAATCATTAATCATTGGCTTTTCTGATAATATTTTTAATTTCTCGCATCTTAGTACGAACCTATGGGCAACGGCTCATGCTTTTCCTAATTTAAAATTAACAGATCTCTATACGCAAGAGGGCGCAAAAGTCATCGATGACATCATGCATAGAAAATGCGTTCATGTGGTCTCTGATACTCTTAAATTCGTCTATGCGGATAGCTATAAATCACTTCTTAATCCGCGCCCTTCTAATGCCCCCGCCTGGGCTCGGGCGATCATTCAAGGTGCCGGCACAAGCCATAAATCTATCGCCCCTGTCATCATCTATTGGGGAACTAAAGATACAGTCGTGCCGCCAATCATGGGCAAACTCTATCAAGATAGAATGTGCGCCTTAGGCGCAAACATCTCCCGCATTCAGCTCCCTGGTGAGGAGACTAATTTTTCAACACCAAAGGCTTCCGAGGCGCTTTATACTACTTGGATCAAAGAGCGGCTTAAAGGTAAACCACTCGGCAATGGCTGCGCCCAACCACAAAAAGAATGAAGCCAAGCCAAAAAAATTTTCTCTGAGAAGCATTTCACAAAATCGTCAAAGAGAGAAGCTTCTTTACTTTGACCAACAGAGCTCTCTAAACGGCCTTCGCATTTTATCAGCAGACATATACTTCTAAGGGCATTTTTATAAAAAGAATTTATCTACAAAATCTAATTCATGAGGCCATCACTTTTTACTCAACCGATCACAATTTATCTGCTAACCTCTAATCAAGATGAATGCTCACAATCGAGGAGAGAGCGATAATGACGCCACGGGTTAAAGAAATTCTTAGTTGGTATGGCGCAGACAACCCCGGAACCTTATCAAATCTTGCGAGATTATTGAACCATGGCCGCTTAGGCGGCTCAGGTAAAATGGTCATCCTTCCTGTCGACCAGGGATTTGAGCACGGTCCAGCACGCTCCTTTGCCCCTAACCCTCCCGCATACAACCCGCTTTATCACTTTGAACTAGCGATTGAGGCGGGCTGCAACGCCTATGCTGCCCCGCTGGGCTTTCTTGAGGCAGGCGCCCGTGACTTTGCTGGTGAAATCCCGCTCATCCTAAAATGCAACGATAATGACGCCTTGCTGGACGATAAGGATCCTAACCAAGCTCTCACCTCGAGCGTACAAGATGCCCTGCGTCTGGGATGTTGCGCGATTGGTTTTACAATCTATCCCGGCTCTGCCCATCAACTAGAAATGTTCCAGCAAATTCGCGCCTATGCGGAAGAAGCCAAACGCCACGGTCTTGTAGTTATTTTGTGGTCTTATCCACGGGGATCAGCGCTGAGCAAGCAAGGCGAAACCGCGATTGATGTGATTGGATATTCAGCCCAAATTGCCGCACAGCTTGGCGCGCATATTATCAAAGTCAAATTACCAGACGCTTTTGTTGAGCAAGAGGCCGCGCGCAAAGTCTATACGGCACAAAAAATTCCAGTTGCAACAGCCACTGAACGTGTCCGCCATGTTGTTGATTGCGCCTTCGCTGGACGGCGGATCGTTATTTTCTCTGGCGGCCCAACAATCTCGGATGAAGGCGAACTGCTAGGTGAAATCCGCGCCATCCATGCAGGAGGCGGTTTTGGCTCGATTATCGGCCGTAATTCATTCCAACGTCAAAGAAAAGACGCCCTCGAGATGCTTGGAAAAATCATGGATATTTACGCAAGCGCGCCAACCTCTGCTTAAAAATTACCTCTGTTCAAGCTAAAAATACGCTGCCGCTTCACGAGCTAACGGCTTACGAAGCGGCAGCTAATTTTCAAGTTCTCTTTTGCAAGCGGCAGTTTCTTTAAAATAATCCAGAGCATTCAATGAAAGGCTATTTTTCAATTATCCGTAAAGATCTTTTTTTATAAAGTAATTCCAAATAAACATACTTTTATTTATATTTTCAGTCAGCGGAATATCATTCCTTTTATCTATAAAATATTTTAAACGACAAAGTCATATTAATAAGCAGCTGACTAAATAATTAGTAGTCAAAAATTCGTGAAATAAATTCCCATTATTATTTATTTCAAAAAAAATAAAGCTCAATATATACAGGGATCTGCCACCTAAAATGTCGCGTTCAAATATGATATGTTCACCAAGAACCCTATTATGATATGTTTACCAAGAACCCTATCGAAATTGTAAAAGACTAACTATAAATTTTTCTGGAGTCTAAAGATACTCTCTCCCGCGCTTGATAGAATCTGCAATATTAGTATAGCTTATTAAAAAGCGCTTTCTTTATAAAAGGAAATCAATTTGATCGAGCAAAAAATAAAAACTATAATGATCGCCACCAGCGCGCTTATTTTTGCCGCGGCACTACTTCATTATACTGGAATTTCATTTCCAATTATTGGACCTATACTGAATTTTATACTCTGCGCGCTCGCCCTGGCTGGGATCGCACATATCATCGGCCACTCAACGGAACAACTTGGTAACTATTTAGGCGCCGGCATTACGGGTGTCATACAGGCTGCCGTTGCGAGCCTACCGGAATTATTTGTATGCCTTTTTTCTCTTAAAGCTGGACTCGTCGCTCTTGTACAAGCTTCATTAATCGGCTCTATTCTCGGCAATGTCCTAATGCTGCTTGGATTAGCCTTTATTGTTGGCGGTAAAAAACATGGCGTTCTGATTTTCGAAAAACAGTCAACGCGCATGATTTCTACCCTACTCTTGCTTGCCGTATCTGCGCTTGTTCTCCCCACACTTGCTCAAGAGTTACATTTGCCTGCAGGATCGCACGAGAAACAACTCGCAACTGTCTGCGCAATCGTTCTTTTGTTCGTTTTTATCGTACATACAAATGCTATGCTGACTCAAGGGCAGCGCTCTATGCCCACTGACGTCCATGAAATGCATGATATCTGGCCTCTAGCAACAGCTACAAATATTATGATTGGCTGCAGTGTTGGCGCAGCCTTTGTCTCGTATTGGTTTGTTGACGCCCTTCAACCCGCAATAGACAAGCTGGGTATTAGTCAAACCTTTGCCGGACTTGTTATTGTTTCAAACGCCGGAAACGCCGTTGAAAATGTTGTTGGGGTAAAGCTCGCAGCTCAAGGAAAATCAGATTTTGCCGTCAGTATTATCTTAAATAGCGCGCTACAAATTGCCGTAGCCCTCATCCCAATTCTTGTCTTAGCGAGCTTTGTAATTGGCGGCGAGCCTTTTACGCTCGCAATCCCACCGATCCTTGCAGTAGCCCTGTTCCTTTCGGTTCTTGTCGTTACTGTCGTCACGGTAGATGGACACGCAGATATGGTTGATGGCGCGGCGCTATTTGGGCTCTACGTCATTATAGCAGCTATTTTCTGGTGGGGATAATCGTTGCTTTAATTTATCCTGCCTAACAATCAGCAGCAGACGAAACTCCCCAGATTACTGAGTTAACGTGATCCAAAAGCGCTATCAGTCCTGAAGCTGTTTCTCTAAAATATCAATTTATTTAACTAGCGCTTAGGCGTTTATATCTCAAAAAGGACGAAAAATTTTTAATTAATCTCGTATGAAACTTAGGTTTTTGGCCGGAAACTCGACTGTGTCTTCTGCCAGAGTTAGGCCGCAGCAAAATTATGCCACCGCCATTACTCCATAATTCCAGGCCTTAATCGATTTTATAATTATACAACTGACACAAGCGCTTTTGCTCGGATTTCAGAAATTGCAGTGGCATAATTTTTAGCAGTAAAAATTGCTGAACCTGCTACGATCGCTCTTGCGCCAGCCGCTGCCGACAAGCCAACGGTATGGACATTCTCGCCACCGTCAACTTCGATAATCGGATTTAACCCTCGTTCAGTACATAATGCGCGCAGTCGTTTAATCTTTGGCAGCATTTCGGGAAGAAAATTTTGTCCGCCAAAACCTGGATTAACGGTCATCACCATAATCACATCGCAAAGATGTAAAACATACTCGATGAGCTCTGGCGGACTTGCTGGATTAATCACGACGCCAGCCTTTTTACCCAGCTCCCGGATCTGGGAGAGGGTACGGTGCAGATGAATTGTTGAACTTGGTTCTGCATGCACTAATAAATGATCGGCTCCGGCTTTTGCAAAATTTTCAAGATAGCGTTCTGGCTCAATAACCATCAAATGAACATTTAATGGCTTTGTCGTCACGCGCCGAATAGCTTCAACAATAAGTGGACCGATGGTAATATTAGGAACAAATCGGCCGTCCATCACATCGACATGAATCCAATCGGCCCCAGCAGCATCGACCGCGCGGACCTCTTCGCCCAAACGCGTGAAATCTGCAGAGAGGATAGATGGCGCAATAAGGATCGGCGATGATGAAGCAGTCATCGGCGCAACATTGCCTAAATTTTCTTCGAGGAAGTCAGATCTTCCTCAACAACAGCGCGATCGACAAACCAGAATAAATCTCCCGTTGGGCGTATCTGCGCCGCCGGAACGAGACTCTGGCCTGTTTGAATTTCTTTAAAAATAGCTGCCTTTTCTTTGCCTGCAACGAGAAAAGCAACCCGTTGCGCACTCTCAAGCGCGGGATATGTCATGGTGATGCGAATTTCATCACGCCCGTGCGGAACACAGGCCACCCATTTTGTTCGTTCTTTCAAAACAGGCTCGCCTGGTAAGAGCGAGGCTGTATGGCCATCCGGCCCAAGCCCAAGGAGCACCAGATCAAATAAGGGCCGCTGTGGATCAAGAAATGGCGCGCCATAAACCTTTTGCAAAATCTCGGCATAGCGTGCAGCCGCCACATCTGGATCACCATCAACAGAAACAGGAAAAATATTTTCAGGCGGCACAGGCACTTTCGATAACATCGCCTCCCGCGTCATTTTGTAATTACTCTCGGGATGATCTTGTGGAACAAAACGTTCATCTCCCCAAAACCACAAAACGCGACTCCAGGGAAAACGATCCTTAAATTCGGGTGAAGCGAGGAGGCTATACAGTGTCTTAGGCGTAGAACCGCCTGAGAGGGAAACGCGAAAGGGACCACTTGAGCTAAGCGCTGCTTGCGTCATCCACTCCGCAACCTGTCCAGCAAGACTAAGCGGATCATCAAGAACTTCAATCTTACCGAGCATCTCAGCCATCCTGCTTGTTAGTCCGCAAGGTTTAAAATGATATTTTCCATCGCTTTAGCGAAGCCTTCGTCATTATAAGACGCCGTAACGGCGCAAGCCTTAGCCTTGACCTCATCCGAAGCATTACCCATCGCGATGGAATAGCCCGAGCGCGCGAACATTAAGATATCATTCCCCCCATCGCCAATGGTAACGACTTCTTCATGAAGAACGCCCAAATGCGCCACATGATAATCCACAACAGCACCCTTATTGGCGGCTATATTTGTAATGTCGAGATAATAGCTTTGTGAGCGTGTCGCGGAGACCTGTGCGCCAAATAGCGCCTGCGCTTCGCTTTCGCATTGTCGCACGCGATCAAAGTCATCACTCACTCCGACAATTTTAGCCACACAGTCTAAATGCCCCTCAAAATCAGACACAATTTTTGGATCAAATTTTACAGCCCACGCTTCATGTCGGACATGCGGCCCATCCATATCGCCAACAAGCCAGTCTTTGCCATTGAACACCCACACATCAAGATCGTATTGACGAATAAGCTCAATCGCCTGGCGTGAAATGTCAGCAGAGAGTGTTTTTTGTTCAAGAATGGCGAAATCATTCGTGACAAATTGGCCCCCATTAAAGCCCGCCATTGGCGTTACAAGTTCAAGTGGATCTTGCAACATCGCCATACCGCGCGGCGGCCGGCCGCTTGTAACGGCAAATTTTATCCCTGCTTTATACAAAGCTTGCACGGCAGCGCAGGCGCGGGGCGTCAACACTTTTTCTTGCGTGAGCAGCGTACCATCCACATCAGAGACTACGAGAGAAATCTTTCGCTTCTCACCCATCCAACACGTTCCTTAGATTGCTTAAATTTAAACGAGCGGACGCCAGGCGCGTCCATCGCGCGCCATGAGCTCATCAGCCGCCGCCGGCCCACTTCCACCTGAAGTATAATTTGGAAAATCCGCTGGCTTATTTTTTGCCCAAGCGTCTAAAATTGGCTGCACCGTACGCCACCCAGAAAGCACATTGTCTTCTCGCTTAAACAGCGTCGCATCTCCCGTCATGCAATCATAAAGCAATGTTTCATAGCCTGTGCCATGTTGCATTTTAAAATAAGTCTTATAGGCGAAATCCATACTCACTGTGCTGAGCTTAACGGTTGGCCCTGGTTGTTTTGCCGCAAATTCCAATGAAATGCCCTCATCGGGCTGAATGCGCAAGACCATCCAATTTGGATTCATTTTCTCGACATCTGTGCCGCGGAACAGCGTGAAAGGCGCTTGATGAAACCGCACCGCGATTTCTGTCGTGCGGCGCACTAAATGCTTACCTGTACGCAGATAAAACGGCACACCCGACCACCGCCAATTATCAATCATTAACTTACAGGCGAAATAGGTCTCGGTATTTGAGTCATAAGCGACATCGGGCTCATGTCTATAGGCCTGTTTAGGCGCGCCTAATACAGTGCCAGCGCCATACTGACCCCGGACAGCATCTTTAAGTGCGCTAGCCTCATCAAATGGACGAATAGCCTCGAGCACTTCTGTTTTCTTCGCGCGCACTGCATCGGCGTCAAACGAAATCGGCGGCTCCATCGCTGTCATCGCCAATAATTGGAAGATATGATTGGGCACCATATCGCGCATTGCGCCGGTAACTTCATAAAATTTACCGCGGCGCTCCACGCCAACTGTTTCGGCGGCAGTAATTTGAACGTGGTCAATGTGGTCCCGATTCCACAAGGGCTCAAAGAGACCATTGGCAAAACGTAACACCATAATATTTTGCACCGTTTCCTTGCCTAGGAAATGATCGATGCGATAAACTTGATGCTCGGCTAGTGACTTTAATACTTCACTATTCAGATGTTTGGCAGAAGCTAAATCATGGCCAAAAGGTTTTTCAATTACAACGCGACGCCAGCAGCCTCCCTCTTCTTTCGTCAAACCTGCTTCGCCAAGATGAGCAACAGTTGAACAAAAGAAGCGATCTGAAATCGCGAGATAGAAAAGATAATTGCCGCAGGTTCCAGAATTCCGATCAAGGCCGGCAAGATGAGCGCCTAAAGACCGATAAGTTTCAGGATCATTTAAATCGCCTTGGACATAACTCATACGCTGCGTCAGCCAAGCCCAAGCAGCCTCGTCAAATTTATTAATTTCATATTCACCTTCAGCGCCAACAAATTCTTTTATGGAGCCCGCAAGTCCATCACGCCATTCTTGCGAACTTTTAGAAACAAGATCAACACCAACCAGTTGGAAATTGTCCGAAAGACGCTTTTCTACTGCTAAATTATAAAGCGCCGGCACAACCAAACGCTTTGTTAAATCGCCCGCTCCGCCAAAGAGCACCATCGCGCAGGGAGGAGCCTTGCCGTCAGCGTCGCCTTCTTGGGGAAATAATCCACTCGCGCCTGATTGCTCTGTCACGTTACAACTCACTTACTGCGGCCAAGGATCTCCTTGGCGACGGCTACGACTTGCTCAGGTTCAAAACCAAACCTGCGCTGTAATTCTTTTAATGGCGCAGAAGCGCCAAACGTCTTCATGCCAATCACCCGGCCTTGAAAACCAACATAGCGATCCCAGCCAAGCGTTGAGCCTTGCTCAACAGCAAGACGCGCGGTGATCGTCGGCGGGAAAACTTCGTCGCGATAAGCCTGGGGTTGATCTTCGAAAATATCCCAAGACGGCATAGAGACTGCGCGAGCACGAATGCCTTCCGCCTGCAGGGTTTTTTGCGCATCAAGAATGAGCGCAACTTCGCTGCCTGAAGCAATGAGAATAATTTCTGGCGCACCGCCAGATGCATCCGCCATGATATAAGCGCCCCGCGCAACGCCTGAGGCTGGAGCATAACGCGTGCGATCAAAAGTTGGTAAAGGCTGTCGTGAGAGAAAGAACGCCGCTGGCTGATGCCGCAATTGCGCGACATAGCGATAGGCCTCAACAACTTCATTGGCGTCAGCAGGACGTAAAACGACGAGGCCAGGGACGGCGCGCAGAGAGATCAATTGCTCTACGGGTTGATGGGTTGGGCCGTCTTCACCATCACCCATTGCGTCATGAGTAAAGACAAAAATTGTCGGCAGCTCCATGAGTGCAGACAGACGTATAGCGGGCCGCGCGTAATCGCTGAAGATAGCGAAGGTCGCACCGAAAGCCCGTAGCTTGGAAAGCGAAAGTCCATTAACAATCGCTGCCATCGCATGTTCGCGAATGCCATAGTGAAGATTACGACCTGAAGGCGACTCAGGCTGAAAATCTCCAGCACCCGAAAATTTCAGCGTTGTCTTATTAGAAGGCCCAAGATCGGCAGAGCCGCCTAAAAACCATGGTATCTTTTCCGCCAAAGCGTTCAGCGTCAGACCTGACGCGTCGCGTCCGGCAACACCTTTTGGATCGGCCGGAAAGCTCGGCAAGGCGCTATCCCACCCTTGCGGCAAATCACGCCGCTGCATTTGGTCAATTTCAAGCGCGAGCTGAGGAAAAGCCTTACAATAGGCGGCAAATAAATTTTCCCATTCGCTGCGCGCTTTGGCGCCGCGCGCGCCAACGCCATCGGCGAAACGTTTAGGCGTCTGCTCGGGCACTAAAAATTTAGCATCTTCTGGCCAGCCATAGGCGCGTTTAGCAAGGCGCACTTCTTCTTCGCCTAAGGGTTCACCATGCGCAGCTGGGGTATCAACCTTGTTGGGTGACCCATAACCGATATGACTATCGAGAATAATCAGCGTCGGCCGACCTGTTGTTTTACGGAAAATCGTCAACGCGTCTTCAATACGCGAGAGATCATTAGCATCGCCTACGCGCAACACATTCCAGCGATAGCCTAAGAAACGCGCAGCAACATCTTCTGTGAAGGTGATGCGCGTTTTTCCTTCAATGGTGATATGATTATTGTCGTAGATCCAGCATAGATTATCGAGCTCAAGATGTCCCGCGAGCGAAGCGGCTTCTGAACCGACGCCCTCCATCAAACATCCATCGCCGCAAATGGCGTAAATATTATAATTAAAGATTTCAAAGCCAGGCTGGTTGTAGCGACTGGCTAACCATTTCCGCGCCATCGCCATTCCGACGCTGGTCGCAATGCCTTGCCCAAGCGGTCCTGTTGTCGTTTCAACGCCAGAAACGAGGTGATATTCTGGATGACCGGGTGCCTTACTGTCAATTTGACGAAAGCGACGAATATCATCGAGCGTGACTGAAGGCTGACCGAGTATTTCATAGTCAGCGTTGACCGCGCGCGTGCCGGTTAAATATAACACCGACCACAACAACATAGATGCGTGGCCATTGGAGAGAACAAAACGATCACGATTTGGCCAGATTGGATCCATTGGGTCAAAAGACATGACCCGGTTCCAAAGCGTATAGACCAGCGGCGCCAGCGCCATGGGCGTACCCGGGTGACCCGACTTCGCCTGTTCAACAGCATCAATCGACAGCGTACGGATTGTATTAATCGCCAGTAGATCGAGTTCATCTGCGCTCATTTTATCCGATGGCGGCCACGGAGTCTCTACGCTCATTAAATCAAGACTCCGCTTTCTTTTCGAGATGGCCGCCAAATTCATAGCGCATGGCGGAGAGTATTTTATTGGCGAAATCCGCTTCACCGCGCGAACTAAATCGTTCATAAAGCGCGGCTGAAAGAACATGCGCCGGCACGCCTTCATCAATAGCGGCTTTAATTGTCCAGCGGCCTTCTCCTGAATCGGAAACGCGACCTGCAAATTTTTTCAATCCCGGATCTTCAATCAAGGCTGACGCAGTCAGATCCAGCAGCCAAGAGGCAATAACGCTGCCGCGACGCCAGACCTCAGTGATATCGGGTAGATTAAAATCATACAAATAATGTTCCGGATCGCGCAGCGGGGTTGTTTCAGCATCAATGACGCCGCCCTTCTTACCGACATTAGCCGCGTTCAAAACGCCTAAGCCTTCAGCGTAAGCCGCCATCACGCCATATTCAATGCCATTATGCACCATCTTAACAAAATGTCCGCCGCCATGCTGACCGCAATGCAAATAGCCAAGCTCTGACGTGCCGCCTGCTTTTTCACGACCCGGCGTTCGAGGTATATCGCCTCTGCCTGGTGCAAGCGTTGCAAAAATTGGATCAAGATGCTGCACAATGTTAGTTTCGCCGCCAATCATCATGCAATAGCCACGCTCTAATCCCCAAACGCCGCCGCTTGTGCCGACATCGACATAATGCACGCCTTTCGCCACAAGCTCTTTCGTGCGACGAATATCGTCGATGTAGTAAGAATTACCGCCATCGATCAAAATATCGCCCGCCTCAAGAAAGGGCAACAAATTCTCAATGACCTTATCCACGACGCCTGTTGGCACCATCATCCAAATTGCGCGAGGCTTTGCGAGATTTTTTGCAAAATCTGCAAACGTTGTCGTTCCTGTCGCCCCTTGCTTTGCGAGCGTCTCAACTGCTTGCGCAGAACTATCATAGACCACGCAATCATGCCCGCCTTTAAGCAAGCGAGACACCATATTTGCGCCCATCCGACCGAGGCCGATCATTCCTAACTGCATGCGTCAGCCCTCCTTGGAGGTTGTTTTAAGTTTTCGATACCGCTGGATCAGCGCATTTGTTGAACTATCGTGATCAAGCTTGGGTTCGCTTGTACTTTCAAGCTGCGGCAGGATCCTCTGCGCAAGAACTTTTCCGAGCTCAACGCCCCATTGATCGAAGGAGTCAATTTGCCAGATCACACCCTGTGTAAAGACGCTATGTTCATAAAGCGCAACAAGCTTACCCAACGCCGCAGGCGTTAACGCTTCCAACATCAACGTATTGGACGGACGATTGCCTTCAAACAACCGATGCGGCACCAGCCAATCTGGCGTGCCTTCCGCTTTTACTTCCTCAACCGTTTTGCCAAAAGCAAGCGCTTCCGTTTGGGCAAAGACGTTTGCCACTAGCATATCTTGATGTCGACCAAGCGGATTGAGATTGCACGCAAAGGCAATAAAATCACACGGGATTAAACGAGTGCCTTGATGGATCAATTGATAGAATGAATGCTGACCATTGGTCCCAGGCTCCCCCCAATAAATGGGTCCCGTATCATAGTCGACATGCGCGCCTGTAATCGTTACATGCTTGCCATTGCTCTCCATCGTGAGCTGCTGCAAATAGGCAGGGAAACGTTTGAGATATTGCTGATAAGGTAAAACTGCAACGGTTTGCGCGCCAAAAAAATTATTGTACCACAGAGACAACAGACCCATCAACGCAGGTAAATTACGCTCAAAAGGAGCAGTACGGTAATGCTCATCCATTTCGTGGAAACCACTTAGCATGGCGCGGAAATTTTCCGGACCGATCGCTAACATGGTGGAGAGACCAATGGCGGAGTCCATTGAATAACGACCGCCAACCCAATCCCAGAAGCCAAACATATTGGCTGTATCAATGCCAAATTTTGTTACTTCCACCGCATTGGTTGAAACAGCAACGAAATGCTTTGCAATACCGGCTTCATCGCCCTTCAGTTGCGCCATCATCCATGCACGCGCGCTTTGGGCATTAGCCATTGTTTCCAAGGTTGTAAAAGTCTTTGAGGAAACAATAAACAGTGTTTCCGCCGGATCGAGGTCGCGCACTGCTTCTGAAAAATCCGTGCCGTCAACATTAGACACAAAGCGAAACGTCATGGCGCGATCGCTATAATGCTTCAACGCCTCATAAGCCATGACGGGCCCAAGATCCGAGCCGCCAATACCAATATTAATTACATTGCAAATACGTTTACCGGAATGGCCTTTCCAGTCGCCGCTGCGCACACGATTAGAAAAATCTGACATGCGATCGAGCACAGCATGAACGTCTGGAACGACATTTTGCCCCTCGTGCAGGATTGTTGCGTCTCGCGGCGCTCGCAACGCCGTATGGAGTACGGCGCGTTTTTCAGAAACATTGATTGCATCGCCCCGAAACATTGCGTCAATATGCGCACGTAATCCTGATTGTTGCGCAAGCTGCAACAACAGGCTTAGCGTTTCATCGGTAATGCGGTTTTTAGAATAATCGAGATAAATTCCCGCTGCTTCTAACGCGAATTTTTCGCCTCTTTTGGCATCTTGAGCAAATAGTTGTTTCAAATGAAGGGATTTTAGTTTTTGAAAATGCGCTTCCAGCTGCTTCCAGGCGGGAAGCTGACGCAAAGGCGCGCTTGCAGGCAAATTTGTCATCCATTTATCCCTTACGTAGCTCAGTCAATTTCGCTTCAATACAGCCAATAAGATCGTCCCAGGACTTCACAAAAGAGTCGGCACCTTCTTCTTGAAGTTTGAGCGCAAGCGCATCAAGATCAACACCAGATTTTTTAAAATTCGCCAGTACGCTTTGGTGGTCTCCGCCATCTGGCGTCAAAGCGCCGGTTATTTTGCCGTGATCGGCAAAAGCGAGCAGCGTATTTTCCGGCATTGTGTTTACGGTGTACGGAGCTGCCAACGCTTCTATATAAAGCGTATCTGAAGCCTTTGGATCCTTTGTTCCCGTGCTTGCATAGAGCAACCGCTGGGCGCGCGCGCCTTCGTTGGCTAAATGCTGAAAGCGAGCCGAGGCCAACAGATCTTGATAGGCGTGATAGGTTTGTTTTGCGACTGCAATACCCAATTGATTGGTCAAGTCTGCGCCGACCTTACCCGCAACAGCGACATCCCACCGACTAATAAAGAGTGACGCGACCGATCCCACAGCCGGATTTAAGCCTGCGGCGACGCGGCGTTCGATTCCGCGCAAATAGGCCTCCGCAGCCGCTATATATTGCGCGCACGAGAATAATAAGGTGACATTGACAGGAATGCCGGCAAAGATAGCCGCTTCTATTGCCGGTAAGCCTGCAGGCGTACCGGGGATTTTAATAAAGAGATTAGGCCGCGCGGCGCGTTGATGTAAATCTTGCGCGGCAGCAAGCGTATTTTCTGTATCATTAGCAAGAAGCGGCGACACTTCAAGCGAAACCCAACCGTCAATCCCATCTGTGCGCTTAAAAATTGGCAGAAAGAGATCCGCTGCGCGCGTGATATCTGTCAGCGCAAGATCAAAGAAAAGATCCTCGGCTTTTTTATCGCGCTTGCTAGCGATATCTGCATCATAATCTACACTTTTGCTGATCGCATGATCGAAAATTGTCGGATTAGAGGTCAGTCCCGTGACAGATAATTCATCAATATACCGACGCAACACGCCGCCATTGAGAAGTTCACGGGTAATATTGTCGAGCCAAAGGCTTTGGCCGACGTTATGTAGCGCCTTCGTGGAATTCATCGCGTCGGCTCCAGTTTCGAAAAGATTAACGCGCTCTGCTCAAGATTAGGCCTTATACCGATTTTCTGAGCGCTTGGGATTATGACGGTTTCAAGTAAGTTAAGTCTTTGTCTCATTTACTTTCGGGGCAAATTAAGCCGCTTTTAGCGCAGGCCGCAAGTTAGGATTTACTTTTATTGCTTATTTCTTTTTTCTTTCTACAAGAAACTCTTTAATGTGCTGATCTTGACCCATATCATCGCTCAATTAAAGATAGACAAGTAGACAAACAGCGAAAATTGTCGCGCGGTTCTGTTCTTGACTATAAATTGCCTTAACAAGGCATAATCAAGCCCCACTTTTGAGCTTTTATCACAGCTCAAATCAATGCCGAGGTCTCTAAAAGGAAAGATCATGCCCGAAAACGTCAGCCCACTTGCCGGCAAACCCGCCGAGGCGTCCTTGTTGGTAAACGTGCCCCGGCTATTGACGGCTTATTATTCACTCACGCCAGATCCCTCAATCGCCACACAACGTGTGGCATTTGGCACATCCGGCCATCGCGGCTCCGCCTTCGACACTGCTTTTAATGAAGCGCATATTCTAGCGATCACCCAAGCCATTTGTCTCCATCGTCATCGCAGCGGCATCACCGGACCTCTCTTTATTGGTATCGATACGCACGCCCTATCAGAGCCTGCGCTCGTCAGCGCATTAGAAGTACTCATCGCCAATGATATTGATGTGATGATTGACGCGCGCAATGGCTATACGCCAACACCTGTTATTTCACACGCAATTCTTACCTATAATAAAGACCGCAGCAGTGGGTTTGCAGATGGCATTGTTATTACGCCCTCGCATAATCCGCCTTCTGACGGTGGCTTCAAATATAATCCCCCCAATGGTGGCCCAGCCGATACTGATGTTACCAGCTGGATTGAACGAACCGCCAATGATTTTTTAGCAAAAAATCTTGCCGGCGTTACGCGCATTCCTTACGCGCGCGCGCTCAAATCCGACCACCTTCATCGCCATGATTATATCGCTCATTATGTCCCAGATTTAATCAATGTCGTTGATTTGGACGCCATCCGCGGATCAGGGGTGAAGATTGGCATTGATCCGCTTGGCGGGGCTAGCGTTCACTTCTGGCAACCGATCATAGAGCGCTATGGCTTATCAGCAACAATCGTCAATGAAGCGGTAGATCCTACTTTTCGCTTCATGACCGTGGACTGGGACGGCAAGATCCGCATGGATTGCTCATCGCCCTACGCCATGACCCGATTGATCGCAATGGCCGATAAATTTGATGTTGCATTCGCCAATGACACAGACGCCGATCGACATGGTATTGTCACACGCTCAAACGGATTAATGAATCCAAATCATTATCTCGCTGTTGCAATTTCTTACCTCTTCGATAATCGTCCACAATGGCGCGGCGAAAGCGCTGTTGGCAAAACTATTGTCAGTAGCAGCATCATTGACCGCGTCGCCACAAAGCTTGGACGTAAACTTATTGAAGTGCCCGTTGGCTTTAAATGGTTTGTTTCTGGCTTGATTGATGGGTCGCTTGGATTTGGCGGCGAAGAAAGCGCCGGCGCCTCATTCTTACGCCGCGACGGTTCTGTTTGGACAACAGATAAGGATGGATTAATTCCTAGTCTGCTTTCTGCTGAAATCACTGCGCGAACAGGAAAAGATCCTGGCGAAATCTATCAAGACTTAACGCGCGAACTGGGCGCACCCTACTACGCCCGTATTGACGCGCCAGCGACGACGACACAAAAAGAACAGCTTAAAGCGCTCACGCCAGATAAGGTTGGCATGAGAGAATTGGCTGGCGAAGCGATCACGCAAACACTCATTACTGCGCCCGGGAACGACGTCGCTTTCGGCGGATTAAAAGTTGTAACTAAATCCAGCTGGTTTGCTGCAAGACCTTCTGGAACGGAGGAAATTTACAAACTTTACGCCGAGAGCTTTCAAAGCCAAACGCATCTCGAACAAGTCCAAAAAGAAGCGCAAGACTTTCTTTCTAGCGTTTTCAAAAATGCGCCCATCTCATAAAACCAAATCAAAACTGTCTTTTAAAAGCCCGACGGGATCAGCGCTTTGACCCACATAAATCTCAAAGCGCCCCGCCTCTAAGGTCAAATCTAACTCTGGGCCGACAAAGGCTAAATCCTCAACAGCAAGAACGAAAGAAAGCTGTTCTTCTGCGCCTTGACCGACAAATACTTTTTTCACGCCTTTCAGCTCCAACACCGGACGCGCGAGACTAGCGACAAGATCGTGAATAAAGAAAAATAGCGTGGCTTCGCCAGGGCGCGCGCCGTCATTACGCACACGTACGCTCACCTCAACATTATCGTTATGCTTCACAAGCGGCGTTAAACAAGCAAAATCTAGCAGTGAAAATGCGCTGTAAGAAAGACCATGGCCAAAAGGAAATTGAGGAGAGGCGAGCGTATCAATATAGCAACTTGAATAATGCACTCCTATTTGCGTTGGACGTCCTGTTGCGCGTTGATTATAAAAAATTGGCGTCTGCCCAACCGCACGCGGCCATGAAATCGGTAGTCGTCCAGTTGGATTGATTACGCCAAATAAAATATCGGCCAGCGCATGACCCGCTTCACTCCCCAATTGCCATGTCGCCAAGACTGCGGTGGCGCGCTCAAATAACCACGGCGCTGCAAGCGGACGGCCGGATGTTAAGACAACGACGACAGGCTTACCCAACGCAAAAACCGCTTCAGCTAACGCGCGTTGCGCGCCAGGTAAGCCAATATCAGCACGGCTTGCCGCCTCCCCGCTCATTTCTGCTGTTTCGCCAAGACACAGTAAAATGACTTCCGCCTTGCGACAGGCCGCCAGCGCAAGCTCAATGCCTGAAACATCCTGCGATAGCCCATCAACGCCTATAACAAGATCAAGATGACAGTTTGGTGCCGCTTTCCGTACGCCTTCAAAGAAGCTGACTGTTTGTTCTTCATGACCTGCTGAGGCCCAAGATCCCAACATCGCGCCAACATCGTCGACAAAGGGTCCAATCATTGCAAGACAAATCAAATCAGGCGCAAGTGGCAACAGCTGATCTTTATTTGTCAAAAGAACAATTGCCCTCTGCGCCGCTTCTCGCGCTAGCGCACGACGCTGATCTTTACCTTTTTGCGCGTTGTATGAGACAGAGCTGCCGCGCCGATAGGGATCTTTAAAAAGACCTAAGCGCTCTTTGAGGCGCAGAACACGACGCACGCTATTATCAATATCATTCAATGAGACGAGACCGCGATCAACAGCGATCGGCAATCCTTCAATAAAGGCATTACTCGTCATATCGATATCAACGCCAGCATTAAACGCAAGCACTGCCGCCTCAAGGAGATCATGAGCGACGCCATGATTAAGTAACTCACCAACGGCATTAAAATCGCTAATAACAACGCCCTCAAATCCAAGACGCTGACGCAAAATATCTTTTAATAAATATCGATTGGCTGTCATAGGCTGGCCCGCAATATCATTGAAGGCTGGCATGATTGCAGCAACGCCCGCGGCGATCGCAGCAGCAAAAGGCGGGAGATAGATTTCTAATAAGGTTCTTTCCGACACATCCGCGGAGGCATATTCGCGTCCAGCTGTCACGGCGCCATAGGCGCCAAAATGCTTGGCTGTCGCGGCAAGCGAGGTAGCAAAACTCAAATCCTCCCCTTGAAAGCCACGCGTTTTTGCAACGCCAATTTGTCTCGCAAGCCAGGTATCTTCGCCAGGCCCTTCAACCATCCGTCCCCAGCGGGCGTCACGCGCAATATCCAACATTGGCGCAAAAGTTAATGCGACGCCTTCTTCACTGGCCTCTTGCGCGGCCGCTTGGGCTGTTTTCTGCCATAAGACGGGATTAAACGCACAGGCCTCTGCTAAGGGCGTTGGAAAAATCACGCGATGGCCATGGATGATGTCGTGACAGAGCAATAAGGGAATGCCCAATCGACTTTCATCCACAGCCAAGCGCTGCACGCGGGCAACTTCCTCACGCCCCCATATATTTAAAAGACTGCCAATATGCCCTGCACGAATTAAGTCATCCACCTCTTGAAGCGCACCCGGACCTGTGACAGCGCGAAAGGAGGCGACCATATTTAATTGGCCGACTTTTTCTTCAAGCGTCATTGCATCCAGCAAAACCTCAAGCTGATCCATTATTTTTTTACTTTCACAACACAGAAGATAGGTTAGAGCGAATTTATCCCATAGTCTTGATCAAAGCTAATCTAAAAAAAATTCTTATAGGGCAGAAATAATGTTTCACTTTCACGCTCTTAGCGCTTTAAGAGGTCATTAGAAATAAGACTCATTTAGTTCATTTATCACCGACGGCGCAATTTATCCCTAGCGGCTCCCTTTCTTTTCATAAAACCGTCTTACAGGGACAAAATTTGATTAACCCGATAAAAAAGCGGGGAATTCTCTCCACACCCCTTCCCTGAACCTTCAAGAGAGACCTATTACTTTTCCAAGCGAGCGATAAGTAAGCTGAAGATGGCTTTTAGGCTTTTCATCCTATTAGGAGTATAAAGCGGCTCTCCTTAATGCGAACAGCCTCTCTCAATCGGCTGGGAAAAAAGCCAGAAGGAACGGATTGGTTTTTATGGCGCAGCAGTCCAATAATACGACCAAAAACACGGCCAGCCTAACAGCCTCGAGTCATGATGGCTTCACCGCCCAAATCTTAGGCATGATCAATGTGCTTTGGACATCGTCTGAGCGCAATAAAATCATCCAACTTATCTTCGCGCTTGTTGGGGTCATTGCTGGCACAGCCTATGCCCAACTGCAACTCAATGCCTGGAATAAGCCGTTCTATAATGCGCTGGCAAATAAAAATTTAACAATTTTTATACAGCAACTCGGCGTCTTTGCTTTGCTCGCGAGCATTTTGCTCGTGCTAAATGTTTTACAAATGCGGCTTAATCAAACATCAAAAGTGATTTTGCGAGAAAGCCTGGTCGATGATCTTATTTCAGATTGGCTCGCGCCAAGACGCGCCTTTCTTCTTTCTTATGCTGGCGAAATTGGCGCAAATCCAGATCAACGCATTCATGAAGACGCCAAACATCTAACTGAGCTCACAACAGACCTCAGTATTGGCCTACTGCAATCGACCTTGCTATTATTAAGTTTTATCGGTGTATTATGGTCGCTTTCAGGCAGAGATGTCCTTGAGATCGGCGGCCACGTTCTCTTTACACAGCCTCCAGGCTATATGGTTTGGTATGCACTTTTATACGCTGGCGTCGCCTCTTATATCAGCTGGCGCGTGGGCCGGCCTCTTATTGATCTTAATGCAGAGCGCTATGCGCATGAAGCTGAGATGCGCTTTGCGCTCGTACATGTGAATGAAGAAATTGATGGTGTTACGCTTAATGGTGGTGAGAGGGATGAACAGGCGCGCATTACAACGATCTTTGGAACTGTGCTTGAAGTCTCACGGCGCATCGTCAAGGCCGTCACACGACTGACCTGGGTTACCGCTGGTTACGGTTGGTTTACGATTGTTGCGCCGATATTGGTTGCTGCGCCAGCCTATTTTCAAGGTTCAATGAGTTTTGGTGAATTGATGGTGGTGGTTGGTGCTTTTAACCAAGTACAACAATCGCTTCGCTGGTTTGTTGATAATTTTGCCAATATTGCTGATTGGCGCGCAACGATGTTGCGTGTGGCGAGCTTTAGACTCACTATGTTAAAAATGGACGCGTTAGCGCAAAATGAAAATCGGATCGAATTTGAAGATTCAACTGATGCGTCAATTCATATCGATAATCTAGAAATTGCAACCGCCACAGGCTCCCTTAAATTGAGCCAGCAGCATATTGAAATGAAGCCAGGAGAAAGGATTCTGATTACAGGAGAGAATGGTGAAGAAAAATCACTTGCCTTTCGGGTTTTTGGCGGACTGTGGCCCTGGGGAAGCGGTAAAATTACGCGCCCGCCCTCGGATGCGATTATGTTCCTGCCCATGCGCCCTTATATCCCACCGGGAACATTACGCGCCGCCATCTGCTATCCGCACTCTCATGAGATCTATGACGCACCGACAATTGACAAAGCCTTTCACGACGTCGGCTTAGATCATCTGCGACCCTTTATTGATACGACAGACCGATGGGATCGTCGTCTAAATTATAGCGAAAAGCAGTGTCTCATGTTTGTGCGCATCTTATTGCATCGGCCTCAATGGGTTGTCTCTGACGGCGCATTGGTAGCCTTGGTTGAATCGAACGCATTGATTAAATCGATCTGCGAAAAAGAATTATCTGATATTGGCGTTATTGGCGTGAGAGATGGAGATGATAAAAATCTCTTTTATACGCAAAAATTTCACCTCACCTTGGATCGTCAGGGTAATTCCTTTGATCTCGCAGCAGCCTGCGGCAGCAGTCAAGCGAGCCAACACACCTCAACAACCATTTCGGCATAATTGAAAGGCTTTTACAAATGAAGGCTTCATCTGATTTACAAAAAAATCTTTCTGACGAAGCGTTGCTTGATCTCGTACAACGACAGACTTTTCGTTATTTCTGGGAAGGAGCGCATCCCGTCAGCGGACTCGCACGCGATCGTAGTAATCGTTTTACGGATCCCAGTGACGACGCCATTGCTGTCGGCGGATCTGGATTTGGTATTATGACGATTATTGTCGCCTGCGAACGGGGATGGGTGCGGCGGGAAGAGGCTGTTGAGCGGTTAAACGCCATGCTTAATGTATTAGATCGCTCGACTTGTTATCATGGCATGTATCCTCATTTCATGAATGGTGCCACGGGTGCGACTATTCCCTTTAGCCGCAAAGACGATGGTGGCGATGTTGTTGAAACCTCGTTCCTCTTCCAAGGCCTGTTATGCGCGCGCGCTTATTTTGACCGCGATACGGCTGAAGAATTGCGCCTGCGTCAGCGCATCACCTATCTTTGGGAAGAAGTGGAATGGAATTGGTATACGCAAGGCGGCCGCACTGTCTTAACTTGGCACTGGAGCCCCACTAATGGCTTTGCGCTTAATCATGACATTCGCGGCTGGAATGAATGTCTCATAACCTATGTGCTTGCAGCTTCTGCACCGCGTTATGGCATCCCTGCACAAGCCTATCATGAAGGTTTTACCCAAGGACGTCAGTTTCTCAATAAACGTAGCTTTGAAGGTATTGAGCTGCCACTGGGTTCGGATTGGGGCGGCCCACTTTTCCTCGCGCATTTTTCATTTGGCAGCATTGACCCACACGGGTTGAGCGACGCCTATGCAGACTATTGGCACCAAAACGTCAATCATACGCTGATTAATTACGCCTACTGCGTGCGTAATCCAAAATCTTATAAGGGCTATGGTCCAAAGTGTTGGGGCCTAAGTGCTGGCGATGCTGTCAATGGGTATGCGGCGAGTGCACCAGATAATGATTTAGGCGTTATTAATCCAAGCGCAGCCCTTTCAAGTTTCTGCTATGCGCCGGATCAAGCGATGGCGGCGCTACGCCATTTTTATGAAGATTTGGGCGATCGACTTTGGGGCCGTTTTGGTTTTGTCGATGGATTTAGTCCTCAGCATGATTGGTATGCGGATACGTTCCTGGCAATTAGCCAGGCACCGATCATCATCATGATTGAAAATTATCGTTCTGGCTTGCTTTGGAAATTATTCATGGGCATTCCTGAAATTCAAGCAGGCATGAAGAAACTTGGATTTAAGAGTCCCACTCTCTCGTGAGCCTGTTAGACGACTGGATAAATAAGGAAGCGCAATATGCCGCAATCGCCATGCTGCGCGCCATCTCGGCGACAGATCTTGTAAAAGAACGCCCAGGCTTTGGACAAAGGATTATTCCTCATGTGGGGTCAGTACTCGCCTCGCCCGTCCGGGCCGCTTATGATCCCGACCCAGATTATTTCTTTCATTGGTTTCGCGATTCGGCCGTTGTCATTGACGCCTTGCGCGTCGCCTTTAGCCAAGGGTTGATAGAAGAAAAAATAGCGCTGACGAAATTAAAAGAGTTTGTCGATTTCACCCGCGCTCTCCAAAACTTAGATGGGACAATATTTCTTCGTCATCAGAATTATGTAGAGCTAACACAACCAACTTTTTTACAATATTTACGCCCCCAAGAAGAAATCGCGCAGCTCTGCAACACTTCTGTTTTTGGAGAAACACGCGTTAATCCTGATGGAAAATTTGACATTACCCGCTGGCCGCGCCCTCAAACAGATGGACCTGCACTATTAGTGCTAACCTTGCTGCGGTGGCTGGAGGAAGACGCCAAAATAGAAGATGCGTTGCGTAGCGATATGGAGCATCTCCTAATTGATAATCTCGCTTTTACCAGCCGTCATGCGCAGGAAATAAGCTTTGATATTTGGGAAGAAGAAAAGGGCTTTCATTATTATACTCAGCTTATTCAATGCGAAGCGCTAGAAAAAGGCGCTCACTGGCTGATGTTTAAAGGTGATCGCGCACAAGCAAATAGTTATCTTGCTATGCGAGATGGTTTATCTTCTCACCTTGAAAATTATTGGGACGCCAAGCTTGGCTATCTGCGATCACGTATTGATGTTGAGCAAGGAAATAACGATAAATGGTTGGATATTTCTGTTATTTTTGCGGTTATTCATGCGGCGCGTCTTTCTGGCGCGCACAGCGTGTTGGATGTAAAAGTTCAAGCAACAGTAACAGCGCTGGAAGAATTATTTGAAGCTGATTATGGGATTAATCAACGGCGTCCAGATGATCATGGCCTGGCTTTTGGACGCTATAAAAATGACGCTTATTATAGCGGGGGTGCCTATTTCTTCTCGACTCTTGCAGCTGCGGAATTTTATTTCAGATTAGCAATTGCGCTCCAAAAGGGCGGAACACTGGATATTACATCTGAGAATGCACGATTTTGCGCACGACTTGGCGTTACAAAATGTTCACCTCTACAAACCCAAGTTAATGCAGCGCGCATGCGTGGCAACGCCATCTTGCGCATGGTTCAGGCCTATACACCTGAGAGCGGCGACCTTTCCGAGCAGTTCGACCAAAAAACCGGCGAACAAACATCGGCAAAACATCTTACCTGGAGCTATGGAGCCTTTATCACGGCTTATGCTCAACGCCGCCAAGCCGCTCAGGCCACTCAAGAGTAAAACCAAGCGCGCTCGATAATGTCGGCTTGACCACTCTCTCCCCAAAATAACGCCGAACGCCAAGCGCTTGTTGGATTAAAATATTGGTGTAAACGCCTGGCCCGCTGGAATAAATCCGCCACCCCCCATCAAAGGCGATTGTATTGTTTTTTACGCGCACCCAGTCAGCGCTTGCGTGATAACGATCTCTAAAAGCGGCGTCACTCGAGCTAAAATAAGTATTGCGCTGACGTAATGACGCCGTCGGCAGACGGTCTGTGACAGCAATTGGGTTCACGATGAGTAGGGCTTCTCTCAAAGCTTGTGACTCATTAAGCGCGCTCATTGCCTCGCCATAGCGTAGATGCGAATGCGTATACATGAGACCAATTTCACGCCCAAAGAAGGCTGATGATTCTGCACGTCTGAAAATTTTCTCCAATCCACCATGATAAGCAATTGGCTTATCCATCAGCCGCGCGCCATCAACAAATAAAAGATGATTGCGAATAAGATCGAGATGATGGCGTGATTGCTCCGGTGTGAAGAGTTCGCCAAGAATCGCCTGAGTCATTGGGATCAAGGAATAGAAAACGCCCGTATGCGTATCGCTTGGATGAATAAGTAAGTCTGGAGCGCCGCCTTCCGGTTTGAAGACAGCATAACCAGCAACAGTTCCGTCATGCATTAGATATTTATTGAAATCCGCCCGCATATCAGCAGCAAGTTGTTTGAATTCTTCAGCCTGACTGATGATGCCTTTGCGCTCTAAAATAACTGCATATCGACAAAGCTGCTGATAGAGTAGCGCCACAGTCCAACTGCTAACCATCCAATCGCGTTTTGTTGTGTCGACAGGCTGAAGAGCATCGTTCCAATCGCCATTGCCATAGCGGATTAAAGAAGTTCCAGTGATAAATCGCTCGCGCACGGTGGCGATGAGCTTATCAATATGTTTAGAGATCGGCTCCAGACGCTCTGTCTTTTCAAAATTATCTTCGCGCCGCCAGGCGACTGCTTCATCGAGAAAATTAACATCGCCCGTTGCTTCGATATAATCGCATAAGGCCTTTAACGGCCAAACGATAATATCCCCGTGCGACTGCTTATCTTGGATGAAAGAATAAGGCTCCAACATAAACCACTGGGGCCAATCACCTTGTGCTTCATATTGTTGAGCAAAAATGATCTTGAGAATTTGTTTGACGGGTTCGTCATGTTCAAAAGAGAGAAACAGCTCAACTGGCCCTTGGCAAACATCGCGTGTACCCCATGCGGCTCCCGTATATTGTTCAAGGCCATGTGGTACAGTCAGGTGAATGATTGCGTCATGCGCCAGCCAAGGCAACATGGTATCAAGCGCAGCCGCCTCAGCGATTAGCTGGGCGTCAAGACTTGAGCTTTTAATCCGCGCGCCGCGCGTAATATCTTGCCAATAGGAATCAGTCTTCGCTAATAGGCTCTTGTCTTCCAGAGGCTGGGCATATTTATCAGCAAGCACACGCGCCTGCATGGCGTCTGTCATTGATCCGGCAACAGCAAAAACAAAATTTGTTGTTTTTGATGTGCGGATTGTCGCAAAAGCTCCGCTACGCCGCTTCCCGTCCGCATAAAGCAATTCATCGCCGCCAATTGCTTCCGCTATATGAGGCGTGCTTGTAACTAAATGATAGGCAGCCTGTGGATAATGTCCTCCCCAGAGCGAGTCAGCAGCAGGCGTGAACACAAAGCGCTTATGTTGGGCGTCGATCTCAACGTTTGCAGCCTGTCCATATTCACGTTCACCTAACACAAGATGACCAAAAATAAGGAAGCGACAGGCTTCACCCTCAACACTGATATGCCATTGCAGGGCCGCGTCTTCGCTTGAGGCGGTCGCTGAGACACAAATGGTTTGATCTTTAAACTGATAAATCCAACGACAATCATTCAAGCCGATTTCGAAAGCCGATGGCACGCTCAAAAGCTGCCAGCCATCTTTCAGATCAACAAGCAAGCGCATTCCGCTGGCGCGAGTAATATTGTAGGGATCGCGTGATACGGAAAAGAGCTTATGGAAAGACGTATTGCCGATCGTGAGCTGGGCGCTGAAAACGCCATGCATCCAGCAGGTAGTGCAAAGCGTTGCTTCATCCGGTAAGATCGCCTGCCCCGAACGCAGCAAAGCACCATGACGTCGCGCAACGATCCGATCCTTATCCCCTAGGACAACATGACGCTTATGCGATACGCCTGGCGTAAAGAAAGAAAGAAGTTTTCCTTCAACTTTTTCCTCATGCAATCGATTGGGGTAGCGCTCCACGATTTGGGCAGTCTCCAAGGGCTCTACAATTGCAACAGGAGCATCCTGCAAAAGACTATAGGTTGGATGCGATAGAACGATTGAGGCTGGCGTAAAATTCTTTGCCGTCTCCGCAATCCCTTCCAGCAACGCTAGATCAGCGTGAGAGGAGGCAGCAGGATGATCAGGTTCAAATGCGCTAAAGAAAGTCCAGCATGTTGTTTCACCTGGCTCGAGTGTTATCGCAGTTGATTGTAACGCGGCACAGGCAGTTTCATATTGCAGTCGTTCGGAGGGCAAGTTCACGCCGTAAGCGCCTGCGATAAAATCCGCGTCTCTCAGATCTGACCCCATCAATTGACGAAAATCAGTAGCAAAGCCAACAGCGCCTTCTAAACAGCCATGCGCAACCCAGGGGAAGGTGCCACCTTGAGATTGATTTTGCCGCGCCATCAAGATGGTTTTCATGTGCGGATGTTGAGCGATAAGATGATCAATATATTGGCTCGCGTAAGCTTCATTGTTCATTAAAAAACCAGCGTCGCCTAATCCAAGATCTTGAATAAAGACTGCGTCGCAGGGCGCTGCTAATACGCCCCGATTGGTGAGCTCAACCCGCCAGAGAAGATGATTTTTCTCAGGATGAAGCGACAGCGTGACCTGGTAACGCATTCCCTGCTCTTCGCCAGCCCAAACAAGATGATGTGTAGAAGCGCCAAATTGACCTCGCGCTTTTTGCCCAACAAGCGGGATACAGGCTGGCGCGTCCCCACCAATGCGAATAAAAATACCCGCCATGCCGCCCTCAATGGGCAAGGCGAGGATCTGATTAATCATAATCGAACGATTGTCTTTTGAATGCTCAATCGCAAAGATTGTACTATTTGGGAGAACGCTGATCGAAAGACCAGAGGTATTGGAAATCCGGGTAAGATGAAGATCGTCGCGTCGTGGGGTCTTCACGATCTCATTAGCCGAATGCATCATCCTTATTCCTTCCCGCATCTTATAAAAACAATCAGCTTACCTAAAGGCGGCAAGCTTGGTTTCGTCTATAAGGCTTAGTTAACGACGATCCCATGACAAAGAACGTCGTTCAAGAGGGTATTATGCATTGACCAAAGACTTCCGGAATTTTTGGGATTTTAGGATTGATCCTTAAAAAATCACGGCGGTTTAGTCCTCTCTAAGCGCCAGACTATATATCTACTGCAAGGGTGCCTAAACTGCAAAGGAAATCAAGAGAAAGATCCGGGAGCCTTTGAAACAAAGTTGGAAAAGACTGAATAAATTTATTGGAGTGAGCAAAACTTAAAGCTACTGTTCTCAACAAAAAAACAAAAGCCATCGCTGATAAAGATGCAAGGCGAGGGTGTGATTTGACTGATAATAAGGAAAAGCTATTTTTAGCTTAAAACATATCAAAGCGTCTGAGCGGCCACAATCCTCGCGTAAGGGCAAAAAGCAAGCAAAGCTGGAATTGCAAAGAGCGTCGCCAGAGGCTTTGAATATCAACATAGGAGTGTCAGTTTCAATTGCGGTGAAAGCCTGAATTTCTCATGCATAACAGCCTATCCTTAGTGGCGCAGAGAGAAGAATTATTGCACAAATGTCTTGACGCGTGATTTGCTTCAAGAGAATTCAAAAAAATGAAAATTAAAACCTTCCTGATTTTATTTTTCTCGAGCCTGATTTTATTTGCTGGCGTCAATACGATGCTTGGCTTTATTTTAGAAAATGTCGAGAGAGATATTGGGCAGTCGCAAAAGAAAATGCACGAATCCTTTGAACTTGCCCAAGAGCTTGTGTTTTCCTCTCAATGGCTCACGCGTTTTTCAAGAGGTTATGTCGCAACAAAAGATCCAACACGACTAACTTATTATCACGCTGTTGAAGATATATTAGACGGAAAAATAGAAACGCCAGATGGTTACGATCTAGGCTATTGGGATCTTGTTGCTGGCGGCTATGCGCCTTTTGAATTAAAAGAAATTAAAAAAGGAAGCTCTATTGAAGACCGCTTTCTAAAATTAAATATTACAACTGAAGAATATAGTAAATTAAAAGAAGCGCGCAATCAAATTGATAAATCATCTATAATTGAAAAAATCGCTATGCATGCAGTTAATGGCGAATATGATGACGGCACAGGAGTCTTTGCACGAAAAGGAAAGCCAGACCGCGCAATGGCCGAGAAATTAATTTTTAACGAGGATTATAATAAGATCAATGGAGACGTCAGTCTCCTAGTTAAAGAATTCAACACCCTCGTCAAAAAACGTTTTTCATCAGATGTCACTAAGAAAGAAAACTATGCAAATAGTCTGCTGTTTATAAACCTCTATACCACCATCGCCTTAAGCGGCATGATTTTAGTCGCCCTCCTTTTTCTTATCTTTCGACTGGCAAAGCGTGCCAATTCTTTACTCAATTCTGTTGAAAAGATTAGTGCTGGCGACTTATCTGTTAGAACACATATTTCTGGAAATGATGAATTATCTCAACTCTCTAATTCTATTGATATGATGGCTGATAATTTAAGATCTGCATTTGTGAAATTAGAAGAAAAAATAGAATTATCGCAAAAAGCCCTAATTGAACTAGATAATGAGCGCAATCGATCTGAAAAACTTCTCCATAATATTTTACCGGCCGCCATTGCAGAACGTCTTAGAGAAGGCGAAGAAACTATTGCTGAGATCTTTCCAGAAGTAACCGTTGCTTTTTCAGATATTGTTGGCTTTACAGAATTATCCGCAACCCTTGGACCGCATAAAACGGTTCAAATGTTGAGTGAAATCTTTGGCGAGTTAGATGAACTTGCTGAAAAACACAGCGTTGAAAAAATTAAAACAATTGGCGATTGTTATATGGTGGTAGGCGGCGTACCCAATCGCGACAACCTCCACTGCCAACATATTGCTAATTTTGCCCTTGATGCAATGAAAGTTGTTGAAAATTTCTCGACGGATTTTCCAGTCAATGTGCGCATGCGCATGGGTATTCATACTGGAACCGTCGCCGCTGGCGTCGTCGGTAAAAAGAAATTCTCTTATGATCTTTGGGGAGACGTTGTAAATATCGCCAGTCGATTTGAAACGACTTCTACTCCAGATCGGATTCATGTCTCAGAAGCAATCAAGGTCCGACTTGCTGATGATTTTATCTTCTTTGACGGCGGTGAGATTGATTTAAAGGGTAAGGGAATGACGCGTTCTTATTATCTTTTAGGACGCAAAGATCATACTCCACAACTCAAAACATTAGCTTAAGATAAGATCCAAACGACCTAAAACATTAACCAGAAGGCTCATTTGGTCCCATTTCCTTCAGCAAGGACAGTTATTCTAACATTATTGATATTTTCAATAATGTTGGCTTGAGCCTAGGACGTATGATCTAAATCAAGCACCTCTCCGCGGCAAAGGAAATAAAGCTAGCTTTGCCACCTCAAAGCTGTATAGCTGATTCTTGGCGATTTGTTAATGTTAACTGGCGGCCTAAAGACTATCGTGAGTTGCGCCCTCCCGATCTTATGAGAAATCAAATACTAATATTTTATTGGAGATCCGTGTGCCGATTAAAAAGTGGCGTCTTACACAATTTAAAAAAATTGATGGAACTGTTGATTCTAACTTCGCGGACTGGAGCCTAACTAATCCACTTGATGAAACCTTCGCCCGCGTGTTCCGCGTTGCTGAGGGAAAAAACTCGGGCCTTTGGTATTGGTGTGTTAATGACCTAACGACGTCAAAATTTGTTAAGGAAAACGCAGGTTATAGCTCCAGTCTTGCAGATGCGAAAGCTGAATGCGAGGCGAGATTAAATTTAAACCAGATCAAGACAGCTTAAAGAATATATCAAGTCCGCTACTAAAATTATCTGTAATTGATTCATTATTCATAAAATGAGTTTTTGATTACCATAATAGAGTTTACTACTAACTTCTTGCTAATGGGTTGAGTGTTGCTTTAATTCCCTTGGTCCAAGAAAATCCCACAGCATTCGTCTTAACACCAATAAATGATCTGCTGCATGCGTAATAGCGTGTTGATCTATCGAGCACTTGATCTTAACGACAATTAATTGGCTGATGTCCTCCCAAGACTCCTCATAATCAAGGAGATAATGCCGATAGAGCTTTGAGTGTTTTTTTGTGAAGATTTTAGGCTCGGGCAACTCTTGCGTCAGGTGTAACCCTGTGAGCGCACAACACTGATCAAGATCAACAAGCTTTTTCATCACGCAACTCTCAACCTGAAGTTTGAGCTTATTGTCATAGAATGAACTCCAGGAGCTAAAAATTAGCTAAAGCCAGCGCAATTCTGGACAGGGCTGGGATCAGGGCAGGACTTTCAATGGGAGCGAGATCCTAGCCATCACCCTCTCGTTAAGGATGGGCCGTCAACTCCATTACATAATTTTGATTCAAACTTGCACTTTATAATTAGACTTCAGCCCCTAGATATCCTCATATGAGCTATCAAAAAACCTTATCCCAGAGATGGCGCACCGGCGGATTGGAAGAGACAACAGGCATGGACGCTCGTGTATTATTTTGGGCTTTTTTACGACCCTTTCTAAATGGGGTTATTGGAGTCGTTCTGTTATTAATTAATTATTTCGGACTAGGTCTTATTGCAGGATTTTTTGGCTATGATTTACAAAAGCTATTTTCAAATATTTTGTTTTATCTTGCATTGGCCTGTGCCTGGGTCATCTTTACTTTTAAATCTTCTCTTATTGACGGTAGTCTTAATTTATTGAGTTCTCTCTTTGCTCTTAATTTTGCCTTAGGACTTATTTTAACACCGTACCTCTCTTACCTTCTCTGGTCATCGATTGGCTGGAAGTATCTTGGCTTTTGGCTGATCTGCCTGGCTAGCTTGACGTTGAATCTATTAACAACGCCTGAAAAATAATCTTTATCATTCTTCCTCAATTATTAGATTTATTTCAACCGCTGTTTTAATCAATCGACACAATTAAGGTTTTTTACGTCGACGGCATGCTTCAGAACAATAAAGGACAGTTTCCCAATTTTTATCCCATTTCTTGCGCCAGTTAAAGGGCAAAGCACAAGACACACAAATTTTTTTTGGGAGATTTGCCTTTTTTTTTGTTTTTGGCACGGAACACGCTCTAATTTAGAACCAAAACTAGGCTATTCTAGTCATTGATTATTTCTCTGCCGCAGATTTTAGCGAGGATAAAAAATCATGAAGATTTTTATATAGTTTTTTGTGAATTGCCGCACCAGCGATTTTGGTCAGCCAGCCCTCAGCACTTTGTGAGACTGTGACGAAAATACCATCATCTGTTTTTTTAAAATCCCAACACTGAGTTGTTTTCACTCCAACAGATCTTGAGCTCCAGACTATTCGTTTATTGATAACAACATCCTCAAGCGTTGATTTTATATTCACGCCATTTGTCCACTTGAATGGATTACCTTTAACAAAGACTCCTTCAAGCTGAGCAAAAGATATGGTCTTATTCCATTCTGGCCAGCGATTAATTTCCCTCATCAGCTTCCAGATTACCCCAATATCTGAATGAATAACATCTGAAGCTTCGATGTTAATTAAAGCTTCTTTTATTTCTGTCATCTCATTTTTCCTTAAAAAAACATCAAGACCCAAAATATTTAATACAAAGATAAGGCAAATCAATGCCGCTTATTCAATTTGATCTATCCTCACCTTGAATTAAGCCCATACATACTTACGTACGTTCAATCACTTCCCAATGGAACCCAAGGCTCGGCCGCCCCTAAGCCGAGCTTTTTTTAAAAGAAGCCAAAGAAATAAACGCTGCTCAATGAACGCCCTATCCATGGCTCGCTCTAAGCCCGGGATTAGCCCTATAGTCAGCCTGTGCGCCGGCGCACAGGCATGAGCCAAATAGCGAACTAGATTAGAATTCATTCGCTACGCAAGAGGAGGCTCATATGACACCCTATATAACGAAAATGATCGGAGCGCTCCTTGGGGTTGTTTTCTTTGCTGTAATTAGCGTTGCTATGGCGAACGCTTCAGAAATAAATTATGGCTATAATCCTTGCAAAGATTATCCTGATTATTGCCTGGAAGATTAGGCAGTGTTTATCGTCTATAAACTCATTTAAAGTATAAAAAATTATTAAAGACCGCTTCTCTGTTTTTATTGAAACGGAGAAGTGATTTTTATTCATAATCAAGCAATAAGATTTCGTCAGCTAAAAATATATTATTATTATAGAGCTATACTTTTTGGCTTATATCTGACTACTGTGGGCTCTGTAAAATCTTTATCCGGATATTTTGAGCTCTGGAGACTAAAATCAAGCTTAAAGGGCTGATGTGAGCAGGTTACGCGCTGATTTTCTATTACTGCTCAATGCAATTATTTGGGGCGCAGCCTTTGTTGCCCAAAAACAGGCTAATGACTTTCTCGGACCAATTACCTTTATTGGCTTTCGCTATCTTGTATCCGCGCTCGTCATTCTACCCTTCGCAGTTTGGGAACGTAGTCAAACGACTAGAGCGCTTGAAAAAAATGATTATGCTTTTGCCTGTCTAATTGGCTTAATTTTATTTGGCGGCATGTCGCTTCAGCAAATTGGTCTTATCACTACAACAGCAACCAATGCTGGGTTTTTAACTTCGCTCTACGTTGTCATTACTCCGTTTGCAGCTTGGTTTTTCATGAGTCAAAAACCAAATGGACGGAACATCTTCGCCTGTATTGTCTCTATTATTGGTGCTTGGCTTTTGTCAACTAATGGCGCAATTAATAAAATAAATATCGGTGATCTCCAGATTTTACTATCTGATTTTGGCTGGGCGACATGGATTGTTTTTGTTTCAATCTTTATGCAACGTGTAGATCGACCATTCTTTCTAGCGTTTATCCAATATATACTTGCCACTCTATTAGGATTTACCTTTGGTCTTTCTTTTGAATCTATTAGTTTTGAAAGCGTTCAAAATTGTTTTTGGCCAATTTTTTATGCAGGCATTTTTTCAGGCGGATTAGCGACAACATTGCAGGGAATCGCGCAAAAATATACTCCTGCCACCGATGCGGCTTTAATTGTCTCACTGGAAAATATCTTTGCCGCTCTTGCAGGCTATATTTTCCTAGCCGAGAAATTGACGCCAACTGGCATCTTAGGCTGCGTGATTATTATTACTGCTGTTTTAATCGTTGAGATTAAAGTTCTATCTAAAAACGAGACTTAATGGACACTAATTAAGTGAAAGGGCTTTGCCTGAGCTTGACTAAAAAATGCTGCAGTGAGTGCACCACCATAACACGCACCTGAATCTAGATTGCAGCGATTATCTTTTACTTCAGCCTGACCTGTAAAAGGCGGATTCTTGAGCGTTGGCGTATGACCATGGATAACATATTTTGGAAATAAGTCCTGAAATGAAATAAATCTTTGTCTTATCCAAAGCCGGTCACGATCGGTTTGATCACTTAGAGGCTTATCAGGATCAACTCCGGCATGAACAAATATTCTTTGCTGATCTTCATAGAAGGTTGGTAATGAGCGCATCCAATTGATTGCCTCAAAAAATTCCTCATTAATCCCACCATATGAGGCCAGTGTTTCTACGCCGCCACTGAGACAAAAGCGATCCCAGCTCGCGCTGTTTTGCGCGGCTTCAATCATCATTTCCTCATGATTACCTTTTAGGCATATGATTTTATATGGATCAATTGATCGGATTAATTTTATAACCTCGCATGAAGCAGGACCTCGATCTACATAATCTCCAAGAAATATGAATTTATACTCTTCGCCCTTACACTCATTATTGAGATAAATCTCAATCTCAATAAGAAGATTTTTAAGTAAAACCGCCATACCATGGATATCGCCAATCGCTATTGTAATCACCAAATTGGCTTTCATAAAATTCTTAAAGATGACCAGTATAGTATAACAAAATATAAAACATTAGCTAGAGCAGTGAAAAAAGGTTCCTTCTGGCTCCTTACACAATAATTTACTTGAAAAATATTTACTTGGGTTTAATCGAAAATAAGAACAGTGCATAAGATAATCTAATTGAAAGAGAAGCTCCCTTTCTATGAGCGACAACAAGCCCCATCTTGCTCAAGGCTCCCTAGGCGCGTTAGGTTCCTTTGTCATGGCGATTGGAGGCACAGCGCCAGCCTTTAGTATTGCGGTTGCCTCTGCGGCCATTATCGCCGAAGCGGGCGTCTTCTCTGTTGCAAGCGTCTTATATTGCGGCCTAATCATGATTGGCCTCGTCCTAGCCTTTGCAAATCTTAGTAAGTCTCATCCAAGCGCTGGGGCGTCTTATAGCTGGGTTAGTGCAATCTTTTCGCCTTTTCTCGGTTTTCTTGCTGGCTGGTGCTTGCTGCTATCTTCCATCATTTTCATGGCGGCGGCGGCCGTTCCTGCAGCTACGTCGACACTCATGCTTGTCGCGTCAGAATATGTAGAAAATACCTATATTGTTAGTCTCATAAGCGCGCTCTGGCTTAGTCTTATTACACTTGTGGTAATTAAGGGCGCTAAATTTGCTTATCTCATCCAACTTTCTATGCTGATCGTAGAAATAATTATTATAACATCAATCATTGTTGGCGGATTTTATCTTCATCTCTACCAGCCAGCCCATCTTCTAGACCTGAATTGGATCTTGCCCTTATCTATTTCACTTAAAACATTCTCCACCGCCACTACGCTCGCCTTATTTTTATACTGGGGCTGGGATGTTTCAATGTCTCTGGGAGAGGAAACAAAATCTGGTAAATCAGGAATAGGTGCAATTTCTTCAGTAATAAGTTTGATCTTATTTTTTACAGTTATGATGTCTGTTGTCTTAATTGTTTTGACAGATGAAGAAATCGTAAAATCAAGCAGCAATATCCTCTTTGCTGTTGCTGAAAAAATATTTCCTGCCCCATGGAGTTATATTGCCATTCTCTGCACGCTTTTAAGCACAATTGGTACAATTGAGGCGCAAATTGTCCAGTTTAGTCGTTGTCTTTTCGCCATGTCCCGCGATAGGCTGTTACCGGTTTCCCTGGCTAAGATTCACCCCAAATGGCAAACGCCATGGATTGCAACACTCGTGATCTGGTGTCTGGGTCTATTGGTAATTTTTGCAACTTCCTTTTTGCCCTCTGTCAATGAAATCTTGAAAGCTTCTATTTCTGCAATTGGCTTGCAAATCTGTCTCTATATGAGTCTGACAGCGACAGCGAGTGTTTGGCATTATCGAAAAATGATTCAACAACGATTCTCGCTTGCGGTGATTTATGTTCTCTGGCCAGCCTTCGCGGCGCTCTGCATGATTCTTGTCGGCGTGGCGAGCTTATTTACAACAGATATTTATGCCTCTCTTATCGGGATAAGCGCTATCCTTATGGGAATTGGCGGATATTTTATCAAAATTAATCTTCTCAATCTCGAATAAATACTGGTCCTATTGTTTTAATATCCAATTATCACGAACTTAGAGAAAAGTTTACTATCGCTATAAATTTGATATTTAACGAAAGTCTGTTTAAGTTAAATATATTAAGATAATTTATTAATACGACATATGGGTGGGTTTTTTCAACCTGGATTCAACCTCGAAGCGCGACAGATTTATTTGAACCCCAAAAGACTTGATGAGGCGTTTTGAATCCTAATCTTTCTCTTGGGCGGTTGTTTAATTCATACTCGATCATTCTTAGCTCCTGATC
>BJGJ01000016.1 GCA_014190435.1 Methylocystaceae bacterium
TAATGACTGGCTTGTAGTCAACAAAAAGGAACGAGACGATGAAAGATTCGGGATATTTATTGAGCCAAAAAGATCTGGCACTTCTTGGAAATAAGGAACTGCCGTGTGCGCATGCGCACTCATCCTTATCCTATGTCTCTTTAATCTTTGCAAGCGTCAACGAACAGCATGGGGATTTGGTTATGAGCAATATCGGCAAAGCAATCACGAATACGATTTATGGCTCCTTAGCGTTTTTTATCATTGGTGTGGGTGTAGGCATTGCTCAAGCAGCATTCCTAGGACTTTAATATAGTCAAGCAACAGTCATTTTAAGATCGATGCTTAGTCATGAAAGTCGCCAGGAAATAGCCAATAATTAGATTTGGAAATCTACTTGTAGTCATTATACCCCTTATTAGCGGATGATCCTCGCTAGCGTCTGGTTCATACTCCGCTAGCGCAGTTAAAAAACTACCGTTAAGGGTATCAAAGAAGGTTCGGCGTAACCGTCGGTATATAAAGTATAAGCAACGCTTAAATGCTTTAAAAGAGCATCTAAGTGACTTGATAAACTCATATAATACAGTAGCTTAAATTACAGTCTTCAAGTCCGTAATTAATTAATAAGAAGCTTGATCAAGGAGGTTAAATGAACAGCGTAAGGATCGTTGGTCTCGCGACAATGATTGGCCTAGGTCTCTATCCAACAGGTCTCACAGCAGGGTCATTTAATTGTCATTTTAAAGACCAACCTGTCATGATCATATCTCTTGATTATCCTGAAGCGCATGTCGACATCGATGGCGTAGACTATCCTTTACAAAATACAGCCCTGCCCGTCATGACAGCCACGGTGAATGGGGCAATTTATGAATTTGGCATAAAATCTTACGGTGCGACCAATGCAAGTCTGCCGGCCAAACTTGAAATTCGATCTGGCGGCTGGGGCGGAAACGGAGAAGCGAGCTATTCAGAAAAAACGGTCTGCCACCGCTTAAAGTAAGCCGCTTCACTCGCATCGCGCCTGGTGGTCTTTCGGCTTTGCGTTGAGATTAATAATTAATTAACGCTGCGCTGTTAGGCAAGTACTTCACTAGATGTGACGAGATCTATCTGGAGTTCGTTTGATGACACAAGATCCACAGATTCAAAAACTCCTAGATGAACTTGCCAAGGGTAAGTTTTCCTTTCGTCTGGTGGAAGGTTTAACTAATTATATTAAAAATCTTGAAGAAAACTTTGCACCTAATAGTCAACTAATATCACATCACAGTAACGATATTGATATTGAACTGTTGCACACAAAAGCGTTATATCAACGCGCAGTCCGAAATCTGGAAAATTTAGAACGCGCTAATCAGGAATTAGCTAATAAAGGCCTGGCTCTTTGTGAGAGTCTTAGAGCAATGAAGCTGCAAATTGATGCGCCTACTACTCCTAGCGCTACGATGACGCCAACTTTAAAACACCATGCAGCATGAGCATTGCTCTCTTATTAAAATAGGCTGATTTAACGTTTCTAGCGATAAAAGCAGCGCATTTCACAACAGTTTTATGGCGCACGCCGCTCTGCTTGTGGTTAAAAATCCACTCATACCATGTTACAGGCTTTAATGCGTCGCCTACCTATAAATTTATGGGTTTTATTCGTTTTAAAGCGCGAATTGGCCAGCGTAATTTACAAAATTACTTATGCATGAATCAAATATTAAGGCTAAGATATTTAAATTCGATCTTATTGACCTGTATATACATTAATATCATATTTCTTTAAACTTATCTCAGTGCCTACTCCCTGGCTAGAAGCTTAACTGTAAATAATGTCCCAAAATCGTAATTACCTCTCTACAGAAATACTTAGTTTGATTTCAGCCTTTGCAATCCTGGCGTTGGCCGGATTTGTAACTTTACGCGCCGATGAATACAGACGTGACACGGGCGCTTCGCTTCGCCATACAATTACAGTCGAAAACGCACTCCATCGATTATATGGCGCAATTAGGGGGATCGAAAGCGACGAACGCGGGTATTTAATTACACATGACATACGATATTTAGAATTTAATAAAGACGCTATAGATCAAATCGTAAAAGATTTGAATATTGTCTCTGCTCTCATATCTGCTGATAAGGCGCAAAGCGCTCGATTGGCAGAACTCCGGCCGCTTCTTTCAGAACGATTGCGTGTTTTGTCAATAAGACGTGAGTTAATCCAAAAAGAAGAGTTTGATAAAGCAATAGCTATCATTAAAGGCGGCTCTGACAGAAGCTTAATGAAACAGGTCGATAGCATCATCTGGCAAATGATCGCCGATGAAGAAAAATCATATAGGCAAAGAGATTTTAGTTATAGAACTGCTGTAGAACAATTGCAAAATGCAATTGCATCGATGATTCTAGTCGTTGTAGGCGTTACTATATTTGCAATATGGCAAGCTCAACGCCAAATGCTTGCGCTGCAAGAATCAAGAGATTCTGTTAAATTCGCTTATGAAAAACTTTTAGATGAAACAAACAAACGTCAATCTGTTGAAGCGCAACTAAGACAATCTCAAAAACTAGATTCATTGGGTCAGCTTGCAGGCGGAATAGCGCACGATTTTAATAATATGCTTGGGGTAATTGTCGCCAGTTTAAATATATTGCGTAGAAAATTAGATAAAATCGAAGGTGATTACACATCTTATATCGACTCTGCTCTCTTAAGCGCCGACAATGCCTCCGAATTAATTAGACGACTACTCGCCTTTTCTCGAATTCAACCCCTAGCGCCTGAAGCGTTAGATGCTAACTTATTCGTCTCTCAAATGTCCAATATGCTAATTCGCTCAATAGGCGATGGTATTAAGTTAATCGTGACATTAGATGATAAGCTTTGGCCAACGAAAGCAGACGCTAATGAGTTGCAAAATGCGATTTTAAATCTAGCCGTTAACGCCCGTGACGCCATGCCAGAGGGCGGCAATCTCATGATCACGACAAAAAATTGCGTTATAGGTAAAACAGATCATCTTTTATTAGTTGATTTACCTATTGGAGATTATGTCGTCTTAGAAATAGAAGATACAGGAAAAGGCATGCCGCCAGACGTGGCTGCTAAAGCCTTTGATCCATTTTACACAACAAAAGAAGTTGGAAAAGGAAGTGGTTTAGGTCTCTCACAAGTGCATGGATTCGTTAAACAGTCGGGCGGAAATGTTAGAATCATTTCAGAAGTTGATAAGGGAACAAAAATTGAAATGTATCTGCCGCGATATGAGCCCTGAGTACTTATAATATTTATATCTTTTAATATTTATATCTTTGCGCCATTAAATTTCAGAACGCAGAGGCCGCATTAATAAAGTTTCAATTACCTCATCGATTGTCATTTTTTCTGTAAGGATCGCATTAACAGCGTTGACGATAGGCATATCAACATTATGTGCAAAAGCTAACTCAACTAACACACTTGCCGTATAAGCCCCTTCGACAAGCTTTCCTTTCTTCGCCTCGGATAGAGCTATTCCCTTTCCTAACGCTTCTCCCAATGCAAAATTACGAGATTGCGACGATCCACAGGTCAATACAAGATCTCCAAGACCGGAGAGTCCCATTAATGTCTCTTGCTGAGCTCCAAGATGACGTCCAAGTCGCATTAATTCAGCAAAACTACGAGCGATTAAAGCTGCTTGTGCGCTAGCGCCCAAAAGACGACCAGTCGCCAAACCCGCGGCAATGGCAAACACGTTTTTAGCAGCTCCGCCTATTTCGACGCCGCGCACATCCCTGCTTCGATATAATCTTAGATTTTTAACTGATAAGTCAGTGCAAAGAGAATACGCATGATCTTCGTCACAGGCAGCTAAAGTAACAGCAGTTGGCAGACCATTACAGACATCTAATGCAAAACTAGGGCCTGATAATACGGCAATTTTAGCCTCCGGCATTTCTTCGGCAATAATCTCGCTCATAAATTTTTTACTGCCAACCTCTAATCCTTTAGCGCAAATAACGAATGTTATTTCTTTTTGTATAAAAGGTTTTACTGATCGCGCAACATCCCGCATGGATTGCGCCGGCACTACGCCTAGTATAATACTGGCTGATTTAACGAGTGATAGATTATCTGTCGGAGTTATAGTTGGATTTAAAAACAATCCCGGCAATTGTTGCGGATTCTCGCCGTCTCGTGCAAGAATCTCCATATGACTAGAATTTCTTCCCCATAATAATACATTCTTATGATTTTGCGCCGCGACATTAGCTAATGCTACGCCCCAAGCCCCAGCTCCCAAAACGGCTATTTGTTGCGCCATTTTCTACTTCACGCCTCTTACGATATTCTACTGGCGACAGTAGTACTATGTGTTGGTAAAATTAAGATGCAAATTTATGAATTTATAATTACGCTTTACCATGGTGAAGAGCGCTCGCCAATTGATCGAGTGGCCACCGCGGTTTGGGGGCAAAATCCAGTTCATCTGATATCCCTAAACGATATCGTTCAATTCCCGCCCAGGCGATGATGGCCCCATTGTCAGAACAAAATTTCGGAGGAGGAGAAATAAAACGCAATCCTATCTCTGCGCAAAGACCGGTTAAAGCGCGACGAATGGAGCTATTTGAAGCCACTCCGCCTCCAATAACGAGGCCATTTGCCCGACCGTATTTTTCATTAAAAAGACGCATGCCGCTACGCACACGATCCGTAATAACATCCACAATTGCCGCTTCAAAAGAAGCTGCAATATCTCTCTTGTCGACTTCAGTTAAAATACCAAGTTTTATCACCTCAAGTCTGACTGCTGTTTTAAGACCAGAAAGCGAAAAGTCTGCTCCCTCTCTACCAAGCATTGGTCGAGGAAAATCGAATCTTTGAGAATCGCCTTCCCGCGCTAAACGTTCAATTTCTGGACCGCCAGGATAAGGAAGACCCAGCATTTTTGCCACTTTATCAAAAGCTTCTCCTGCGGCATCATCAACTGTAGAGCCTAATCGTTGATAAGAACCAATGCCATTAACCGCGACTAATTGCGTGTGACCGCCTGAGATTAATAAAGCAGCAAAGGGAAAATCTAAATCCTCAAATAACCTTGCAGTGAGCGCATGCGCTTCCAGATGATTTATAGCAATAAAAGGTTTATTAGCGGCAAGAGCAATCGCTTTACCAGCTGTCATACCAATTAAAACACCGCCAATGAGTCCAGGGCCGCAGGCTGCAGCGATCGCATCAATTTCTTGAATATCAATTTTAGCAATAGATAAGGCCCGTGTTATAAGTTTTGACAAGGTTTCAATATGTGCCCGCGCGGCAATTTCCGGAACGACGCCGCCATATGCCGCATGCTGCGCTATTTGACTAAGAACCTCATTTGAAAGGATCTCTCCCCCGCCACTCACTCGATCTACAACAATAGCTGCTGCTGTTTCATCACAGGTTGTTTCAATGCCTAACACACGCATAATTTTTTCCTCACTGGATGTCAGGCGTTTGCCACGACAGATGCTGGCCGCCATCAACAGCGATCATTTGGCCCGTGACGCTTTTGGCATTACAAAGATAAACGACAGCGTCAACAATACTAGAAACATCCACAGATTGGCCTAATGGAATTGCCTGATATTCTTTCACAAATTCTTTTTCTCCAAGCGCTGCATTTGGCAAGACTGGCCCGGGACCAACAGCATTAACCCGAATATGAGGCGCAAAAGCCTGCGCCATCGTCTGTGTTGCTGTCCAAAGCGCTGATTTAGCCAAGGTATAAGAAAAATATTGCGGATTAAGCCGCCAAACTCTTTGATCAATAATATTGATAATTGCGCCGGTATCATTTTTCGGAAGAGATTTGTAAAAATCTCTAGCTAGCAAAATAGGAGCTCTTAAATTTACAGCCATGTGCATGTCATAAAGATCAAGATCAAAATCTTTGGCGTCATCAACGTCAAATAGCGAGGCGTTATTCACTAATATTCCTAATGGCCCATAAAATTCTGACGCTTGATTTATGAGTAGCGCAGTCGTTTCCACAATAGAGAGGTCAGCGATCAAGTATCTTGCTTTATACCCTAATCCGACGAGTTTCTGTGTTTCCTCATCTGCCACTTCAGCGGTTCGAGGTGAGGCATGTATAACGACTGGATGACCCAGGCTCGCAAAGCGCTGAACAATTGCATGACCAATCCGTTTAGCTCCTCCTGTCACCAATATTGGCTTGAGTGTTTTCAAACTCGCCACTTGAAGTCCTCATTTCCTATTTAGGGTGACAGGATGATCGTCTTACGCGGAAAATCGCTTCCCTTTGAATTCAACGCTTTCAAGCTTCAATCCACCTTTCAGGTCAAATGCATCAGCGCGAAGTTGGAGTTCGCCATTAATGATTTCAAGTCCCAATAACGCATATGCAGCTGAGAGCATGCGCGCCGCAGCTCCCGTATACCAGCTCCACCCCCCATGTCCCTCATAGCCAGGACCTTCGTAAATATCTGCTGGTTGCTGATGTGGCGGCAGACCATAAATATCTGCCTCAGCCGGCGAACTAAATTTAGACAAAGGTGATATGGCGACCCAGGTCTCAAAGGCTTGGGTAAATAAGTGATCGGAGGTTTCTAATTCTCCCTTTTCCCGCGCATCGACGGCAAGTTTCGATAAAGCGTCAACAAACCAAGATACACCGTGTGAATATTGACCGCCATTTTCTCTCACGCCGGGCGGATATTCAGCGCTTCGTCCGGGATGAGGATCAGAATGCTCATCATAAGGTGGGGAAACAAGTAATACTCTGTTAGCGCGTCCCAAAACAGACAAAGCATTGTTGATGGTCTCAATACCCCGAGAAGCCTCCACCGCATTGCTCAAAACAGGCCAGGAAGAAGTCATGGCGCTCATAGGATTAATTGCACGGCCATTATCTGCAAAATCACGAATATAACGATCACCCGTCCAACATTTTTCAAGTGCTAGACGAAGTTTTCTTGCTCTATCGATATAACGTCTCGCACGTTGTTGATCCCCTTTGGCTTCTATTAGTGGAGCCATATCCAATAAAATACCATGTAAGAAAAATCCAAGCCAAACACTCTCCCCTTTTCCCTCTGCTCCCACGAGATGCATTCCATCATCCCAATCTCCAGAGCCGACAAGAGGTAAATCGTGGCTTCCAAAGCGCCCTAAGGAGTAATCGATTGCTCTGATGCAATGCCCAAGTAGCGTATCCTTGTCACGTGAAATGAGTGGTACAGTCGCCTCTCCTTCCTGACCAAAAGGCACTTGGCTTGCTTCAAGAAAAGGTTCAATTTCATTTAATATACTCAGATCGCCAGTGCCTTGAATATATTTTAGGGTGACATAGGGGAGCCACAAATGCGGATCGGAAGAATGTGTTCGATCGGCTAACCCCGTACCGCCATTGGGCGCGCGATGCCACCATTTACAGGCATCGCCTTCTAAATATTGATGGCGCGCATGTAACAAGATTTGCGTCCTCGCGCGTTCTGGCGAGAGGGCGACTAACGGTAAGACATCTTGTAGCTGATCACGATACCCGGTAGCTCCAGAGCGTTGTGAAGGTCCCGTCCTTCCCCATAGACGCGCAGCAAGCAATTGATAGGGCAACCAGTCATTCACGAGCCGATCAAAAGCCGGCTGGTTGGTTTTAATTCTTAAAACAGATAGCTGTTCATCCCAGGCGGCCTGCGCTTCATTTAAAATCTTTTGGGCATAGTCAGTATTTTTTGCACGCAATGCTAATGCTTGAGCTTGTTCATAGGAATCCGTCTGACCTAGCGCAATGACGATGTAATAATCCTTTCCTGGTTGAGCATCTATAGAACCACAAAATGCCGCGACCTTGCGTTGCTGCTCTGGTGCGCCCGCATCTGGATGACCGTGCTCAACCATATAAGGGATATGAGAACTACGGTTTTCATGTCCTAGAAACCGTCGCCGTGATGTTTCAGCGTGTTCTGCAGCAAGCGACGTAGCAACAAAAGCCCAACCATTTACGAATTTATTTGAAGGATTTTGAAAATAGATTGATTTAAGATCAGACTCCACGATTGAAGTAATTGCACCAAGGCTTTCACTTGGAGTTTCCGCTAGAACAATTTCAATGGCTGGAACAATTTGGAGTAAACGCGCATTGTTAGAAGTATTGCAAATTCTAAGTAGTTTAAATTCAATTGGCTCCTTTGGCGCGACAAAGACCGATAACTCAATTTCTAAATCATCTTCATGAGAACGATAAAAAGCCGCTCCTGGAGAAAAAGTCACATCATATTTTCTATCTCGTCGACGCAATGGGGTGAAGGAAGGGCTATAGGCTATGCCTTTGGCAAGATCATAGACATAGACCATTTGTCCTGCTGGTGCCGAGCGTCCTTCTCCCATCCGAAAAGGGGTAAAACTATTAAGTCTGGAGTTGCCATGAAAGGAAAATATATCTCCATCATTAGTCATCACCGCTCCCTGCCCGAGAGCATTTGCGATAACATGGGCGTAAGGCCTTGGAGTCCCTATTTCCACGCTCAAGCTTCGACCATCGTCTGCAAACGCATATCGATAGTCTTTTGGAACCGTCGGCATGATCAATTTGCGTTGTTGAGATAAAGCTTGATTGAGTATTTTGGGAGAAATCGTATCTTTTGATAAATATTTTGCCACTGCGGACGTAGCCAGACCCATATCTCTGGCCCAACCGTCAAGAATGGTTAATTCGGCATGGCCTGACGCCGCCAGCTCAACTTCAATCTGGATACTGGCGCAGGGTTCAAATCCATACAACAAACCTTCATCATCTGGTTTACGGGGAGCAATAAGATCTAATAAACTATCAGGGGCATGAACAGCGCCCATGCCATAGAAACGGGATTTTACATCTTCATAGCCTAAAATAGAGATGGTTGTGCTCCCATGCGTTCCGATAGCGTGGAAACCTATTTCAGGTGATAGCCGACGATCTATTCCGCGTCGCGCTCCACCTTTAAGTAAGCGATTTTGCGCAAAAATGGCGTTCAATGAATGAACATACCATGTGCCGATATGAAGCGCATTGTATGAGGCATCGCGCAGCTCAACACCCGTCTCATTTAATACCCACTCTCGCATCGTTGCGATTAAAAACTTACGAGGCCGATCTTCTAAATTAGTAATTTTTAAATTGGTGATTTCAACCGCTTCATCAGCGATCAGGGAAATACGCGCTTCAAGAGCGATGCCGTTGTGTTGTGTTTTTAGAAGGAGGCAATTCTCCCCTATGTCTGATAATGAAGATTCATGACCCCATTGATGTGTTGGCGCTTGACAAAGTGACCATAACTCTCCCGACGCTTCTTTAAGGAATAGAAAACGTCCACGTGGATGTGCAGGATCATCGGGCCGCCGTGTTAAATCGATAGCCGGGCCTCCACGGGCAACGCCTTCTATTCGAATTGTTCCTTGTCCATCCTCAAACCATTCGCTTGTCATTAATCCATTAGTGAGTTTAAAGGGCGTGGAGCCTGGAACGCCACCTGAGCCTGTAACCCCGTCTAAGGGGGTTTTTTGCGCACGAGCCAAACGCAACAACAAAAACCCAATTAAAGATAATGATAAAATAGCCGCATAAATTAGATAGCCCCCAAACAGATAGGCATAAGAAGGCGGCCGCGTTTGACTAAGCTGTTCTGCTGCGCTCCACGCTGTGTCCCATTGATCGCCTCTTGGAATATAAAACGGAAGAAGCAACGGCGCCCAGGTGCCGAAACGACGTATTCCCTCTGGAATAGCACGGCTTATTTGTTCTTTGCCCAGGAACGCTGCTGCTTTTTCGTCAAGCATATCCCCTCCGACAAAGGAGAGGTTAACCAGAGTCGCTACGCGTAACCCCATATGATCAAACCAAATCAGCACACGTAAAACATCGTAGGCCAGTAAGGCAGTGAAGATATCCAGGCTCCAAGCGCGAAATTCATTATCTGGAAGGAAATAGTTCATCCAGCTTGCAACTGCTGTTCGAATTAATCCATCCTGATTGTACCAAGTTGGATCGGGCGCAGCTTTTAAAAAAGAGTAGATAACTGGAGCCATCCATAGTCCCCATCTAAGGACACGGACAGCATTCTCGACCAGCATATCTAAGCCCTCAAGGCTGGCGAGTTGGCGCAGCGGCTTTAAACTCCGTTGCATAACAGCAGTCAGAAAAAACAGATTGATTGAAAATAATGGGGCGGCAAATACCCATTGGATCACGCCAGAGAGGGATTCATCATAAAGTAAGCGGACAGAACCATCTACATAACCAAGATCAGTAGCACCCCATTTTGAAAATAATGGACGGATGATATAGGCGTTAATGCTTCGCCCATCAGCGCGATAGTCTAGCGATTCATATGCATGAAATTTTTGGATAATTGTTTCTAACTGACCCAGATCAAGATACCAAGCGATGGTGCCAGCCATAGATCCGCCCAGTAATGCGCCTAATGTATAAACACGCCAACTGCGAAGATGTTGTCTACGCTTTTGCAGTAAGGCAGCCATATCGAATGCTGCATCTACGCCAGCATAGGCAAAAGCTCCTGTCAGCGCGCCAAATGAAAATCTATAAAGCGGCTCAGCCGACGGCAATCCTCCAGTTATGGCGATAGCGACTGCAACGCCAACTATGGATCCCCGCGCGAAATTTACTGGTCTAAGATAGGCCTCCCTTAATCGTGCTAAAAAGGGGGGAGTTGAATCGGTGCTCTCCATAATGACCCGTGCAAGCGGGTAACTTGCCGCGCCAATAAAGGCGGCTCCCAACGGTCCACATAACTCAATGAGGGCGGCGACCTCGGGATGATGAACGACAAAACCTATCCCCAGCACAACAGCCATAAATACGAGGCCATAGACAGCGCCTTTTTCCGCCCCGATCCGCCAATCATTAAAGACTACAACTGATAATGAAGGCGTTGCGCGCAATAAACCTGCCAAGGCCTGGGTTACGAGATAAGTTTGTCCCCAAAGTCCTGCCTGGGCCATCGCGCCTAACCCCACGGCAAAAAGTGCTGTGAGCGGATATGGAAGAAATGGCGTTACAAAAAACGTTTCTGCTGTTGCTATAAGCGGCGTCAAAGACGCAAGGAAGGCGGATATGAGCAAGATATCATGCGGACGCCATTCTTGAGGTTGAAAACGTCCAAGCGCTAAGGGCACCCCCACAACGACTGCCTCATTCAATAAAAATAAAACGAGAGTGCGCCCAATAAGACTGGCGATAGCCTCTGGAGCGCTAAACCCTAAAAAAAATATTTGCCCTAATTGGGTAATGGGCGGGGAGCCCAGGGCAATGAGAAGACAAAATAGGAAGGGTAATAATGCCAGCCCAGCTCTCAAAGAAAATTGCGACCGCGCTTTCAACACCAGGAGACCACTGATATAGGCGAGAACCGCTGACGCACCGCCGATTGGAGAAAGTTGCAGTAAGTTTAAAAAAGTCGTTGGTGCACGCCATAAAATCGCATTGCTATCAATGAGGCTCGCGAAGAGCGCCACGATGATAAAATCAATGCAGAAGAGTTGAGCTGAAAGCTTCACATCAGCCTTAAAACTTATCAGATACAAAGCTGCTGCGGCCGATACCCCTGCTAAAAAAGCACCTGAAGGCCCTTGAGCTGTTTGCGTCAATGCAATGACCAAGAGACCCAAGCCCAAGAATTGACGGTGAAGGCGTAAAACGCCCTGAGAGGAGTCGACGTGGGCGGCCGCCATTGGGTTTCTCCGTCTGGATAGGCAACGACGCACAATAAGCCGTTTTCATGGAATCAGTTTTATATCAAACAGTTTCAAATGCAGGAGCGCGGCTAAAATGTCGACTCTAATGAATTCTATGCGTTGGAGGACGCTTCGCTTTGTTTCTAAATTAGGCTATAATTAACTAAACTTCTGTCTACCCGCACCGGGGAAAGACCTACAATTCCATGGATGATTCTTTCCCACACACTCTCCACCCAGCGCTAAGACGAATGGCGGGTTAATGGAAGAAAACAATCCCAGCCTCTCAGCTGAAGAGCCTGACTCCTCAATCATGCCGCCACATTCTCTGGGCGGTCGCGTGCATACGCTCGCTAGGGCCGTGCGCCGTGCACGCCTAGATAACGCCGAACAGTCAGCTGCATTAATTGATCTGCGACTTGCGGAAGTAACGCGATTGGAGATACTTCAAGACTCTCTCGCAGACCTCTTTAATCAGATTCCCAAAGAGTGCGATATCTTTGACCTAGCAATTTCCCCAGGCGAACGTCCCCGACTCTTTATTGATTATCTCGGCTTTATAGAGATGGATCAGGACAAACGCATTTATCGGTTTTTGCAAGACAGCCGACACGGCCGGATCAATATTTGTGAAAGCGAAAAGATCGATCAAATCGTTGCTACAGTCACCGATTATGTCGCTCACCGACTAGTTGAACGGGAAAAGGCTTTGACGATTGATTACGCCAGTGGCGGCTATGCGCTCATAAAGTCTCAATCCACCCACAGTCCAAAAATTGAAACTCCCAGCCTATTTTGGGGGATTTATCTTCAGTGCTGTGAGTTATTGGGCGCTAGCTGTTTTCTTATTCTACTAACAGTTATTGGGCTATGGTTTTATCACGCCTATGGCGCACGTTAACGCGTTGCGATGACTTAGATATCAAAATCAGCCAAGGTTGCAATCTCACCTTGATTATCAAGACCTCGCCTTATTAAATTGATTTTTAGTTGTTTACCTATCTTGGTAAAGCGATAGATGTGGTATGAGGCTGCCGGTCGATGCCCTTCTTGCCGAGCAGAAGCAGATGCAACACCCACTACGGGAACCGTCTTGCTTGGTCCCGATATATAAGCGACGCTCGGTTTATGATTATGTCCATGTAAAATTAACTCTGCGCCATGGCGCTTGATCACTTCTTCGAAGGCAACCGCATCCTCCAAGCCGCGCAATAGGCTAGCGCCGCCAATATTGGGCGGATGATGAAGAAATACGATCCGCACCCGCCCTTCTTGTTCCATAAGCGCCAAATATTCGGACAGACGTTGAAGCTGTTGTGATCCAAGACGGCCAGAGGCAACGAATGGCGCAGTAGGCACTCCTGAATTCAGACCAATCAACGCAAGGTCGTCTCTACGACGCAGATAGGGAAACCCTTCCCCGCTTTCATCGCTCTTTGTCCAGGCAGAAAAGTTTTCTTCAATAAGTTGCCTAACCCCTGCAACATAGGCGTCATGATTTCCTGGGGTAAAACTGACGCAGTTTGGGGGACCCAAAGATAATAACCATTCCTTTGCGATCTGCAGCTCGGTTGGAAGGCCTATATTTACGATGTCGCCCGTCATTAAAATATGATCTGGTGCCTGGCTCTTTAAATCCAAAACAATGTCCGTCAAGACACTCATTGCATGCTGATTGGCGCGCTTATAGAGCCAATTCATATACCCCGTTAAGCGTTTATTAAGTAACTCGGAGAAATGTGGCCTGGGAATAGGCCCAATATGTGCATCAGACAAATGGGCTAGAATAAAGCTCAAAAATCACCCCCATGACGTCAAACAGAGTTTTCATCACTAATTCTAATTCACTATATTAAAACGATGTCCCAGACTCCTTCAATAAGAACGCGCCTTGTTCATCAGCTCATTACCTTTGGGGCCTTATTCCAAAGACCCATGACGCTTGGGGTTCGAGGCCTCATCATAGATAAAGATGAGAGGATATTACTGGTCAAACACACCTATGTAACAGGATTTTATTTACCAGGCGGCGGCGTTGAACCTGGCGAGACTATTGTGCAAGCGTTAGAGCGAGAGCTGCGTGAAGAATGCGCTATAAGCCTTAAATCACCTCCACTCCTCCACAATATTTATTTGAATAAGCGTTCCTCTTTGCGGGATCACGTTGCTCTATTTTTAATTCGAGATTTCTCCGATGAAGGCCCGCGTCTCCCCGATAAAGAGATCGCAGAAGTCAAATATTTCTCAGTTAATGAATTACCCAATGAGGCAACCCCTGCAACACGGGCGCGCATTAATGAGATCATTAATAACACTCCGACTTCTTCTTACTGGTGACAGTTTGGCAAAGCAGCGTGTTAAAAGCTCAATAACATTAAACCAAAGGATCTGATAAATAGATAGAGACCAGCGATGAAAGCATCACGAATGAGATCTATTATGCCAATTCGGCGTAAATTTATCCAATTTGCTGCCCCTAAACCATAAAAAGTTAAACTCCTTAGGCTTGCAACATTATTAATATGTTGATTTAAAAGAGCTATAATGATTGATCTGGCGATAAAATTTCACCCGCTCACGGCGGCAGACGAACCTCAAATAGAAAAACTTGACGAACGCGCATTCGGTCCCGGTCGCTTCGCGCGCACCGCTTATCGTCTAAGGGAATGTAATACGGCTGATTTGTCGCTATCATTTGTTGCGCGCATTGGAACACTGCTTATCGGCGCTAATAGAATGACGCCAATTTTAATAGAATCTACCAATGCTCTATTACTTGGTCCCTTGACAGTTGAGCCAGCCTTTCGTTCACAAGGCGTTGGCGAAGCGCTGGTGAAACATTCTCTTGACGCTGCGCGTTCTGCTGGACATAGCCTAGTTTTTCTTGTTGGAGATGAAGAATATTATTCAAGGATGGGTTTTAGCACAGTTCCGAAGGGACAAATCACCATGCCCGGCCCTGTTGATCCTTATCGCTTACTCTACTGTGAATTGATAGAGGACGCGCTAGAGACAACTATCGGCAGAATGCGCCGCAAATGACCAAATCTACCTATTTTCCTGAAATGTTAGAAAGATATCAGAATCTGATCAAAGATGGCGCTTTGACAAGAAATGACTCGCAAATATTAGCCATCGCGCGACTTCAAGGACTGCTTGAGCAATTAAAGAAGAACAGCGAACCAGCACAAGAAAAATTATTTAATTTTTTTAAATTTTGGCGCACCCCAGATAATCCGCTTAAAGGTGTTTATTTATACGGGGATGTTGGGCGCGGCAAAACAATGCTTATGGATTTATTTTATAAGATTGCACCTATTGATAATAAAAGAAGAGTTCATTTTCATAATTTTATGGCAGAGACGCATGAAAGACTATTTAAAATTCGTAACGCCAATATATCAAACCAAGAACCAATAAGATTAATTGCAGAAGAAATTGCTTCAGAAACAAAATTACTCTGCTTTGATGAATTTGCCGTCAATGATATTGCCGACGCTACTATATTAGCTCGATTATTTTCATATCTATTTTCATTAGGAGTCATCATTGTTGCCACATCAAATGTAAAGCCAGAAAGATTGTATGAAGGCGGAAGGAATCGAGACCAATTTATTCCATTTATTGATATTTTGATTGAAAATACCCAAGTAATTAAAATTGATGGCACTGATGATTATAGAATGAAGCACAGCGCTATAAGTCAGATTTATTTTGTGCCAGCTGACGACTTTGCAAAAAAATCGCTTGATGACTTGTTTTATTTTTTAACCGAAAATAATGAAGGAATCCCGAGTAAAATAGAGATAAAAGGACGTATTATTCATATACCGAAAGCATATAAAAAAATAGCACGCTTTCATTTTAAAGATATCATTGAACAACCCCTCTCCGCACAAGACTATCTAGTAATCACTGAGAATTTCTCAGCAATTTTAATAGATAATATCGTTTCTTTAAAATCTGATCAGAAGAATGAAGCGAGGCGACTGATTACGCTCATTGACGTCTTATATGAAAACCGATCATTACTAGCTATATCTGCCGATGCAGAGCCTGAAAAACTTTATGAATCAAACCATGGCGTCGAATCAAAAGAATATAGACGGACAATTTCAAGACTTTCAGAGATGAGAACACAAATCTATCTCGATGATTTTTTGTCCCGTTTCACAAATCTGGCTTAGCCATACACTCCGCGATATCGCTTTTTGTTTTCATCTGATTAAATCTGTCCTGACAAAAACGCTCCAGATCTGCTCTTACGGTTGGATTATTAGCAGCAGCACGCATACTCATTGCACTTTCTAATAATTCTTTTTGAGCAGCGTGTATTTGTTTTTGGCTCAAGTAACTTGAACATTGTTCATAACGTTTAAGAAAAGCGTCACAAGGTGCTATTCCTGTGGGGTCGACAGCAAATGCTGGCGTAGCCATCATCAAAGCCCAGAAAAATAGTAATTTATGACGCATTTCTGGATATTTCTCCGCCAAAATAGCTATAGATGAGATCATCTGAAACAAGAGAAGACGGGTGACAGGCCTTTCGTAGGACCCGTCACCCGTATTATCTTCGAAGCTAGTGTCTCGCCAACTTCGAAGAGATGATAAATCTTACAAGCCTGCCAAGAAATTCGTTGGATCAACTGGCGTCGATCCTTTGCGCAGTTCAAAGTGAAGCTGTGGCGATCCAACATTGCCAGACTGACCAGAACGCGCAATGGTTTGCCCTCTTTTTACTTTATCGCCTTTTTTAACGTCTAATTCGCCATTGTGTGCATAAGCAGTAACATAACCATTTGGATGGCGAATAAGAACCATATTGCCATAGCCTTTTAATTCACTACCCGCATAAGCGACTTCCCCGCCTTCAGCAGCTTTTACCTGCGTTCCTTCTGGCACGGCTATATTAATGCCATCGTTACCGCCAGAAGAGAAACTTTGAATAATTCGACCTCTAGCAGGCCACCGAAACTCAGGACGGCCATCGTCGGTTGTGGCAGATTTAATTTCGTCAGGCGGAATGGCTGCAGTCGGCATTTTATCTACATTTTTTGAAGAGTCAGCCGTTGCGACAACCTTGCTAGAAGCAGATTGCTTTTGACTGGTTTTTTCACTTTGAGCCGATGGGAGTGGAACAGCCTCCTGCCCAGATTTTAGATTTGCAACCTGGGATGACTTTGATTTTTCAAGTTGCGCCTTGGCATCAGCTTGTTTAAGAACTTTATCTTGCGCCTCGACAGCCTTACGATCTTTCTCAGTTTTTAACTCTTCACGACGCGAGGCAAGTTTTTCGGCATCTTTTTGTTTCAAAGACTGCTGCTCTAAAATTTTACGCTCTCGCTCTAATTTTAATTCATTCTGTTGAATCGCTAGCTTTTCTACTTTACTCAAAGGCTTATTTATCAATTCCTGAGTTGATTTATTAGAAGCGACAGCAGTTGCGCGATAAACCGGAATAACAATTCGCGCGCCAGGCTGAATCTGAGAAGCGCTGTTAAAACCATTAGATTTTAAAAGCGCATCAGTGGGAACACCATAACGATTTGCAATAGCCGCGGCAGTTTCCCCTTGTGCAATCACAATTGGAGTGCCGCCATTTGCTGTCCAGTGAGGATCGCTATTATGGGAACTAATGACCTGTGGGGCTTGTGCAGGTTGAGCAGCAACAGGCTGAGGAGAAGAATTTATGGAAGCTTGCTGAGGTGCAGCAAGCGGACGCGTTTCAACTGGCGATAATGATGCGCTACGCGAAGGGAGATCTTGCTGTATGGTCCCTGTTGGCGATTGATCAACGCTTCGAGACGCAACAGATTTTTTTAATCCTGTAAAAGGATCGGAAAATGGATCCGCTAGACGGGAAGAGTCTGCGCAACCAGCCATAAGAGCCGCAGCGCCCACGGCCGCCATAAGCCGCAAAGCCACTCTTGAGGATATAACTTGATGCTCTTTCACCATGACGCAACCCACCCGCACACAAACTCCACACACTCCTTGTATGCTGAGTTGGGTTAAAGAGATGTTTAAGGTGAATCAGGCCTTAGCAATAAATATAAAATTTTATAAAGGACTTAATCCCTTTTATTACATATATTTAGATGATCCTTGGCATGGAGTGCCTAGTCGGGTGGGTCCAATATCTATTTGCTCAGAAAGTCCATCACTCTTCAAATTAACCTTAACCAATCGTTCCCGAGCGCCCCGCGAGCTAACATGTGCCTCACGGCGACCATAAATTATGACCCCGCCTGGCTTAAGAAATGACGTGAATGTTTGAGGCGTCTGACTGAGCATTAAATGTATTACAATTCGGTCAAAGAGACCGATATCTATCGATGCCTCAAATCCGTCGGAGGAAAAGAGCAAAACATTATCTATATTTAGTGACGCCAATCTTTCGCGCAATGCCGCTGCAAGACTATTATAGCGTTCAAATGCAACAACTTCACTCGCAAGTTTAGACAAAATAGCCGTTCCATAACCGCTCCCTGCACCAATTTCTAACACGCGATGGTGACTTTTAATTTCAAGTGCTTCATAACTGCGCGCTAAATCAGACGGTCGCGTCATTGTTTGACCGCAGCCGATAGGAATTAAGATATTTTTATTTGCCAAATCACGAAAACGAAATGGCGTAAACTCGTCTCTTGGCGTTGTCTCTATCGCTCTTAATACTGTAATATCTCTAACGCCAGCTTGCCGTATGCTTAATAAGAGCAGCCCCCGCTCTTCAGGTGTATTTTGCATAAGAGGCGGCGCAATCATCGACTTCCTTCTATTGCTAGCGACAAAGCTGTAACAGTTGGATGATCTGTCAAATCAAGCTGTAGAGGCGTAATAGAAATCTTTTGTTGCTCAATCGCTGACAGATCTGAACCGGGAGCTGGCGTGAATGCACTCCGTTGGAAAGAAATCCAATGATATGGATTTCCGCGGCCATCTGCTCGGGTATCAATTTTCATAAGATCGCTGCTACGCCTGCCCTGCATAGTAATCGCTATTCCTGTAACTTCATCAGGCTGACAATTGGGAAAGTTTATATTGATCAAAACATTTTTTGGAATTCCAGCATCTAGTATTTTTTTAACAACATCTCTACCATGACTTTCAACACATCCCCAGATGATAGTCTCACGACCTGCAAAAAAATCGTAAACTTGTGAGAGGGCTATCGATGGTACGCCTAGAATTGTCCCTTCCATGGCGCCCGCGATCGTTCCAGAATATGTGACATCCTCTGCAAGATTTTGACCGCTGTTGACCCCTGAAAGAATAAGATCAGGCGGTTGATCAGCGAAAAGCATCCGCACCGCCATAATCACGCAATCTGTAGGCGTACCCTTTACTGCAAAATGACGGGGAGAAATTTCTCGAAGACGCAGTGGATCATTCAACGACAATGAATGCGCAACGCCTGACTGCTCATATTCGGGGGCTACAACAAAAACATCATCTGTAAGATCACGGGCAATTCTTTCAGCAATTTTCAGCCCATGAGCATGTATGCCGTCATCATTTGTTACTAAAATACGCATCAAAAATACTCTATGCCTTAAAGGATATTTGATCCAAACCGCCCATGTAAGGTTGTAATGCTTTTGGAATTACTACAGAGCCATCGGATTGCTGATAGTTTTCAAGCACTGCAACTAAGCAACGGCCAACTGCAACGCCAGAGCCATTGAGGGTATGCACATATTGCATCCCCTTACCACTACTGGTGCGATAACGTGCACTCATGCGTCGAGCTTGAAAATCGCCGCAGTTAGAGCAAGATGAAATCTCTCGATACATGTTTTGTCCAGGCAGCCAAACCTCAAGATCATAGGTCTTTTTTGAAGCAAAACCCATGTCTCCAGCGCATAATAAAACTTTACGATAAGGCAAGTTTAAATCTTGCAGAATATTCTCCGCGCAGGCAGTCATCCTCGTGTGCTCTTCAATTGATTGTTCAGGCGTCGTAATTGAAACGAGCTCTACTTTGTAAAACTGATGTTGCCTTATCATACCCCGAGTATCTCGTCCCGCAGCTCCCGCCTCCGCACGAAAGCAATAAGTGCCTGCGGTGAATCGCATAGGCAGATCGTCTTCCTCAACAATAGACTCTCTTACCAAATTTGTTAGCGGAACCTCTGCTGTTGGAATCAACCAGTAGCCATTATCAACTAAGAATTGATCTTCACGAAATTTAGGGAGCTGAGCTGTTCCAAACATTGCTTCATCGCGAACAAGCAATGGAGGATTAATTTCCATATATCCATGATCCGCCGTATGCTTATCGAGCATAAAAAGAGAAAGAGCGCGCTCTAAACGCGCCAGAGCTCCTTTATTAACAACGAATCTTGCGCCTGATATCTTAGCCGCAATTGTAAAATCCATTAGTCCAAGGGCTTCACCAATTTCAAAATGTTCTTTTGGTTTAAAATCAAATGAAGGAATATCGCCCCATTTTAAAATTTCTAAATTATCATGCTCATCCTTACCATCTGGTGTTTCATGTGATGGGATGTTTGGCAAACTAGCCAGTAAATCATCAAGAACTGAGACAGATTCTCTTTCTCTCTGCTCTAAGCTTTCCCATTTTTGTTTTATTTCAGCAACCTCGGCCTTGAGGGCATCTGCGCGATCTCCCTCTCCTGCTTTTAACGCTATAGCTATTTCCTTAGAGGCTGCATTGCGGCGTTCTTGGGCTTTTTGCAGTTCTAAGATTGCCGCTCTTCTAACGTCATCCAGCCGTAGTAATTCATTTGATAGAGGCTCTAATCCTCTTCTACGGCGACCTTTATCAAAATCATCTGGATTCTCACGGATCAGCTTAATGTCATGCATATGATGTAAGATGAATAGAGCTACGCGCTATTCGCTCTTCTCCCTCTTTTTTTCAATTATTCGAACAGAGTATATTGAAGCTTCATAAAGCATCATGCCTGGAAGAGCGAGCGCAAGCTGCGAAAATACATCCGGGGGGGTAAGAACCGCTGCTATTATAAAAATAATAACAATCGCGTAGCGTCTTTTTTCGGCAAGAAATGCAGAACTCACAATTCCCACTTGGCCAAGAAGCGTCAAGATCACAGGTGTTTGGAAGACTATTCCAAATGCAAGCACAAGAGTCATGATGAGAGAGAGATATTCAGAAACTCTCGGGAGTAGTTCAATTTGCGCTTTACCTGGTTCATTGGCTTGTTGCATGCCAATAAAAAAACTTAATAAGTTCGGCATAACAATGAAATAAACAACCAGCGCACCTAAAGCAAAAAACAAAGGCGTTGCAAAAAGGTAAGGTCGAAACGCCACCCTTTCGTTACGATATAATCCTGGCGCAACGAATGCGTAAATTTGAGATAAGATAACAGGGCACGACAAAAAAGCTGCAGCAAAGAGTGCGACTTTTATCTGAGTAAAAAAATACTCCTGCGGCGCTGTATATATTAGCTTGGCCTCTGGCCCGGCCGCCCGCGTATATGGAATTACAAGTATATTATAAATATCTTTTGCAAAAAAAAAGGAAGAGATAAACATAAGAACGAACGCAGCGAGCGCTTTGATTATACGCTCCCTCAATTCCATCAAATGCTCAATTAATGGAGCCTTACTGGCGTCAATTTCACGATCGGGCTCTTCGATCATTCGCTGTCACCAAGCGATTTCGGCAAATCCGCTTTCGATACAGCCTGTTTAACTTCATGCGCGACCGGCGCTTCTACCGCTTGGGTGAGATGTTTACGCATATCATTTATCGGATCAAAAGCGCCCCCTAAATCAACAGCCTCTTTCAAGCTGTCACTCGTATTAGTCAAATCTTTTTTAATATTTTCTAATTCAGATTCACGTAATGCTTCCATAAATTGTTCTTGAAATTCCGCCGCCATTCTGCGCATGCGTCCCGAATATTGACCAAGAGTGCGTAAAACTCTTGGCAAATCTTTTGAGGGAATTGCAATGAGAGCAACAACGCCGATGACGATCAACTTACCAGGATCGAGATCGAACATGAGTTAACTCGTGCAGGCGTGTTAGAGATTATGATTTTCAGCTGACTTTTCAGCCTCAATAGCGCGATTATCTTGGCGATCGAGATCTAAGGACTTGGCGCTGCTCGCTAAATCGTCATCTTCCGACATGCCCTTCTTAAAGGCCTTAATGCCCTTAGCGACATCGCCCATTACGTCGGAAATCTTAAACTTACCGCCAAACAACACAAAGACAACGCCGCCAACGATGATCCAGTGCCAGATCGACAGACCGCCCATACCAAATACCTCCAAAAGGGATGTAAGCCAAATATGCCTGGCTCCCCTGAAGAAACCTAAGCCCGCAATGTTGCAAAAACAAGGTCAGCAGAGCAATCCGAAGGAAGAGGCCGCCGATGCTTTATTCTTCGTCTGGCTCGTCTGGGTCTTCTGCGTTCTCGTCCAGGACAATCTCAAGAGTTTCCTCAGTAAAATCCATTTCAAGCAAAGTCGGCGCATCATCCTCGAGCGGATCTTCGTCATCACGTAAATTAATGTCATCTGATGGCTGAGGCACGCCAAAACCTTTTGGCAATCGACCATCAAATAAGCCGGCACCTTTAAGTTCTTCTAGACCAGGCAGGTCACTAATTTGCTCAAGACCAAAATGCATCAAGAAAGAATCCGTCGTTCCATATGTTATGGGACGACCAGGCGCTTTACGGCGGCCGCGCAAACGGACCCAGCTTGTTTCTAAGAGCACATCTAACGTGCCTTTAGAAATCGCAACGCCTCTAATTTCTTCTATCTCCGCCCGGGTTACAGGCTGATGATAAGCTATGATCGCTAGCGTTTCGAGCGCTGCGCGTGAGAGCTTTTTTTCTTCAACTTTCTTACGCGCTAATATCCATGACAAATCTATTGCTGTACGGAAAAACCATTTTTTTCCAGCACGCGCGAGATTGACCCCGCGGCTCGCATAATGATCCCGTAGTTTTTCCAATACAGCTTCAAGATCAATACTTTCATCGACACGACGCTGAAGTTCGGCCTCGTCGAGTGGTTCAGACGAGGCAAAAAGAAGCGCTTCGACTATACGTTCCGCTTCAGCCAAGGCTGCTTCCTTTCGCGCGAGAGCCTCATCGCTATCGACGTCAAAGAGCTCAATTTTTTCCGCAGCCTGCGCCAATAAGCAAACTCCCTATTTATGCCCAAATCTAATAGACATCGTTGTTTTGGTCTTGGGTGTTCTCAACGCGTCGTCGCACCCACAGTGGCGCGAAAGCTTGATCTTGACGCATATCAAAGCGCCCTTCTCGAACCATTTCAAGCGAAGCTGAGAAAGCTGAGGCGCGGATCGTGCGTGCCGTTTGCATATCTACACAATAATGAAGAAGGAAATCATCAAGAACAGTCCATTCGGCTGCAATGCCGGCTAGACGCTCCAAAGCTTCACGCGCTTCAGCTATAGACCATACCGCACGTTGTTGAACCACGATACCTGAGATAACCGATTTTTGACGCTGTCGCGCATAGGCCGCCAGCAAATCAAACAGCTTAGCCTGAAAACGTGACTGAGTGATTGTTTCAATGCCCTCGCCGCCGCCGCGCAGAAACATATCTCGTCCCAGCCGACCGCGTTGGGTCAGTCGATCAGCAGCGATACGAATTAATTCAAGGCGACGGAGGCGTTCGGCAAGCGCCATAGCAAGATCCGCCGCTGATGGTTCTTCACCCTTGGGCTGTTCAGGCAGCAATAAACGCGACTTCAAGAAAGCAAGCCAGGCAGCCATAACGAGGTAATCTGCCGCTAGTTCCAAATGCGTGCGCCGCGCCTCTACAATAAAAGCCAAATATTGCTCGGCCAGCGCTAGGATTGAGATTCTTGCAAGATCTACCTTCTGTCGGCGCGCAAGCTCCAAAAGCAAGTCCAGCGGACCCTCAAACCCATCCACATCAACACAAAAGGCCTCTCCCTCCGCGCGCGGCTCATCATTAAGATCGAAGGAGAGTTCTTGGGCCATAGGTTCCCCGGGCGACTCAACGCCACTTTACCAGAATTAGCCGAGAGAATGGTCGGTTTATGATCGCCCCGCAAGCTCTAGGAGTATAATCCCAACGCCGTCCACAGGAGAACCATGAGAGAAAACAGCGTAAATATCTAATTAGCTTCCTAAAAAGGCCGCATCAAACTCAGCCAGAGCTTTGCTCACATCAAAAGGCGCAATCCGCGTGATGACATCTAAGGCGCGCTCCGCACGATGGGCGCTCTTGTCCCTGAGAAGGGGCGCTCCTTCTGCAACGCAACGGGCTTCCTCTAAATCGCCATTACAATGGAGGACGATATCACATCCCGCAGCAATCGCCTGCTCTGCCCGCGAGCGAAAATCACCCGACAAAGCCTTCATTGACAAATCATCCGTCATCAACAATCCTCTGAAACCTATATTTTTTCTAATAATTTCTTCAATAATGGTTTTGGAGAGCGTGCCAGGCTTTTCAGGATCAATCGCTGCGTAGACGACATGCGCCGTCATTGCCATTGGCAAGTCGGCGTTGGCGCGAAAAGAGACAAAATCCAAGCTCTCAAGTTCTGCTAACGAAGCGCTGACTGTTGGCAATTCAAGATGGCTATCGGCTAGGGCGCGTCCATGTCCTGGAATATGCTTCATGACAGGGGCGACGCCACCAGTCATGAGCCCCTCTGCTGCAGCCCGGCCAAGCCGCTTAACCTGTTGACAATCTCTGGCGTAGGCGCGGTCACTGATGATTTCATGCGCCCCTTGGGTTGGTATATCCAACACCGGCAAGCAATCAACATCAATGCCAACCTCACGCAAATCATATGCCATTAATCGTGCGCCGAGCCACGCGAGCCGCATCGCGTTTTCTAGATTGGGTGTTACGTTTAGAAATTTTGCTGCGCAGGGATAAGATTTCCAGTGAGGCGCAGTTAATCTTTGCACACGCCCGCCTTCCTGATCGACGAGGATTGGTGTCTGTCTGCCAAGCACTTGTCGAATTTCTGAGGTGAGCGAGGCAACTTGATCGCGCGTTTCAATGTTGCGTCGAAATAATATAATCCCCCATGGCGAAGTTTCTTTTAAAAAAGAACGTTCTTCCGGCTCAAGCGCATGTCCCTTCAAGCCGCAAATGAAAGCACGCATAGCAAAAATAATCCCACGAGAGAATAATTAGGCGTTTAATACGTCCAAGCAGCATTTGAAGAAGCTTAGTCTCGGGCGCGCGATTGAGGATTAATTGCCTGCTACGAAGCAAGAACCACCACTTTCCTTAACCTTGCTACAGATAGTCGTAGCTGAGTCTTTTGTTACGCCGCCTACACGAACGCGATAGACTGTCCTTTCGCTAACAGTGGCAATTTTATAGCTCGGCTTTCGTCCGCCAAGATCCGCGCCATATTTCGCAATAACCGTCTTAACCATGGCTTTAGCTTCTGCTTCACTACCCGCAGCGCCAAACTGAACAGCATAACCACCGCTAACGGGCGGAGTTGGTGCCTCTGTTGTTTCCTTTGGGCTAACAGATTCACCGTTAACAGCTGGAGAGGATGGTTTAACGGGCGCTGGGACTTTTGGTTTAACGACCTGCGCTGTGGTTACTGGACGCGCAAGCGTTTTTGGCGTCCCGCCTTGTTGAGAGGCCTCTATTTCTAAATTAGACACTGGCTTTGCTACAACGGCAGGCGGCAAAGCATTCATGCCTGACGCCGGGCTGCCATCTGGTCGGACAGTAACCGATTTAACTCGGTGAGGTTCGGCAAGCGAAGGCGCTTCATGAGGCGCATTAACAGGGTCATTGCCAATCTTTAGCGTCTGTGGCTGGACCTTGGGATCAACCGCCTGTTCCTGATTATTGACAACCTGTTTTACAGGAGCAGTCTCCTTGCGATCAAGCACCGTAGCTCCGCCAGTTTGCGGCGCATCCTGATCTGTCTCAATATTCGGCTTAACTTTCATTGGGCCTTCTGGCGCTTGAATAATTGCAATTTCATGTGATCCAATACGGCTGCGGTGCATGAAACCCCAGGCAATACTAATAACGGCGACAACGCCAATCACTGAAACTACGTGCCACGCGCGTAACCTTCCGCCAAGCAGCGTAAGGAAGGTTTCACGCATGAGCGCAGAGCGCCTTGATAAATTAGTACTGCGCGATCTCTTATCCAAATCGAGTTGATTGGTCGCATACTGATCCTCAAATTGATCGGGGTAACCAATCGTGGACGAGTCTTGATGGTAAGAACGCGGGTCTTGATTATAGGCAGCTGAATGATCCTCATATCCAGCTTGAGGGAAAGTGGAGTGTTCATAATCTTGGGGAACAGCAGAATAATCCGGATAGAATTCTTCTTGGAGCTGATCCTCCTGCGATCCCCGCTGTAAAACATGCTCTGTTTCTGGCTCCCATGCACGTTCCTGCCAAACGTCAGGTTCATGCTCAGTATAGGGTTCATGATACTGAGGAGCGCTGGCGTTTTCACTTTGATGCCCCTGCAACAAATCTGCATAAGGATCATAGGAGGCAGCCTCTTGCTCCTGCATCAAGCGCGCGAGCTCAGTTAGAGGGTCTCGCTTGGAAGGTGAGGGGTATTCCCGATCAGCTGTTGCCTCGCCTCTTAAGCGGCGCTCAAAATCTCCAAGATCAATAGCTTGGCCTCGAACAGCGGACTCACGCATTGCACACCCCTAACCACTCAATCTGGCGTGAAAGAGCGAAAGAGCGCATTTTGGCTTGAAAAAACTTTCAAACCAATATCTTAGCGCATTTCGTCGGGGGCACTCACACCAAGAAGGCTCAAGCCCGACCCCAGGACGATGATCAAGGATACCACCAATGCGACCCGGGCGCTTGTTAACTCTCGCTCGTTTGCATTAACAAAACGTAATTGCGGATAATCTTTTCCACGATTCCAGTGAGAATGGAACGCGCTGGATAGCTCATGAAGATAAAACGCGACACGATGGGGCTCATGTGCAGCGGCAGCGGCTTCTATAATTCGTGGATACTGAGCGATGATCCGCGCGAGCGCCTTTTCTCCCTCGTCAGACAACAGGTCAAGGGACGCTAAAACTATATCCGCAGGCTTAACACCCAAGTCCGGAAAAGCGGCTCGCGCTTGCCTTAACACAGATTGCGCGCGCGCATGAGCATATTGGACATAGAAAACGGCGTTATCCTTGGATTGTTCAATGACCTTTGCAAGATCAAAGTCTAACGTCGCATCATTTTTGCGATATAGCATCATAAAGCGCACGGCATCAACGCCAACTTCATCAACAACTTCTCTTAACGTTACAAAGTCGCCAGCACGCTTAGACATTTTAACTGGCTCACCATTACGCATAAGCTTAACAAGTTGGCAGAGCTTAACATCAAGCTTGACTTTATCATCTGACAAGGCCTTAACTGCCGCGCTCATTCTCTTCACGTAACCGGAATGATCAGCGCCCCAGACATCAACAAGCGTATCAAAGCCCCGATCAATTTTATCCTTGTGATAGGCGATATCTGCAGCAAAATATGTCGGCGAACCATCTGATTTTCTTAAGGCGCGATCAACATCATCGCCAAAAAGAGTTGATCGAAACAGAGTTTGTTCTCGATCTTCCCAATCGTCTGGCAGCTGGCCTTTAGGGGGTGGCAATCGACCTTCATAGACAAGATTTTTGTTTTTTAAATAATCTACCGCTTGATCTATCAAGGAAGAACCATCGACAGATTTATGTAATGTGCGTTCTGAGAAAAAATAATCATGCCTAATATTCAATGCTTGAAGATCATCGCGTATCAAATCAAGCATTGCATCAATTGCGGCATTCTTGACTATCGGCAGCCATTCTAATTCATCTTTGTTTAAAAGATTTGAACCATGCTGCTGCGCTAGTTTAGCGCCGATCCCTTTGAGGTAATCTCCCGGATATAAGCCTTCAGGAATCTCGATCGTTTCACCTAAAGCCTCGCGATATCTTAAATATACTGAGCGGGCTAGAACATCTACCTGCGCGCCAGCATCATTAATATAATATTCTCTTGTTACGCTGCAGCCAGAAAAAGCCAGAAGATTGGCAAGAGCGTCACCAAAGACTGCACCGCGACCATGCCCAACATGCATGGGCCCAGTGGGATTTGCCGAGACATACTCAACATTAACTTTACCATCCAAAACCCCAGCGCGATTTTTTTTAACACGACCATAGTCATCCGGGTTCTTTAAAACAGCACACAGAAGTTGATAATAAATCGATGGTTTGAGATATATATTAATAAAACCCGGGCCAGCGATTTCGGCTTTTTCGACTTCTTCAAAATGCGAAACAGATTTACATATTTCTAAAGCCAAGTGGCGAGGACTTTCGAAATAAGGTTTTGCTTCCTTGGCAAAGACCATGGCCGCATTACAGGCCAGATCACCCAAATTGATATCTTTTGGCGGCTCCACTACAAACCGAGCAGCGTCTAAATTAGGTAATTTACCAGCAGCGTGGAGATCAGAGAGAACAGCGGCTATTCGCTGGTGAAAGATATCAAAGATATTCATAAGAACCTGAGCTAGAAAACGAAGGAAGATGAGCGTTGGGGGCTTAGCATTTTATCTTTGTGAAATCATCTCTTACCTCTTTTTATGAAAACTTATCTAATCAGGCAAAAAATTTGGATTTTTGTCTGACTGATTTCATAAGGCAATCTGGCCAGGTTAATTAAAGTAACCGATCTGAAGCAGTGTTTGAGTCCATAGGATAAAGCCTGATAACTTCGCCCAATGCATATCTGTCTGTCATGCCTGCTATATAGTCCGCTACCACGATAGCCCTCGCCTCCTTGGGTGAGTTTTTAGCCAAACTCGCCCACTCTGACGGCATGAGATCCGGTGCCGTCATAAATGCAGGAAATAGTCTAGAAATAGCATCACTGGCACGCTCCCACACGCCAATGACTTTCTCATGCCGATACATATTGGTAAAAAGGAAATTTTTTATCGATTTTTGCGCAATATTCATATCATCCGAAAACGCAACAATAGCCTGGTGCGCTAGTCGTGCTTCATGAGAACTTTTTGGATTTAATCGCGTTAAATTTAACTGTGTTGTAGCGATGACGTTTTCAACAAATCGCGTGATTACTCTTCTGACTAATTCGTGAATAGTTCTTTGCCGCTCCAAGCCTGGATAAGCTTTATCAATTTCTTCAAGGATCTGCCTTATAAAGGAAGTCGACTTCGCCAAATCTGTTAAAGAAAAAAGACCAGCCCTTAACCCGTCATCTATATCATGGCCAATATAGGCTATATCGTCAGCCAGGGCCGCAGATTGAGCCTCCAGACTTGCGAAGGTATGCAATTCTAAATCAAATTCTTGGTTAAATTGCACAATAAAATTAGGAAGCAGATGGCGAGCGCCATCGTTTAAGAGCGGGCCATTGTGCTTAACAATGCCTTCGAGCGTCTCCCATGTCAGATCAAGCCCATCGTAAGCTGCGTATCTTCGCTCCAATTTCGTTACAATTCTTAGGGCTTGGGCATTATGATCAAAGCCTCCATAAGGACGCATGCAGTTTTCTAGCGCCTCTTCGCCTGCATGACCAAAGGGCGTATGACCAAGGTCATGCGCTAATGCGACTGCCTCAGCCAGATCTTCGTCAAGACCTAGAGCCCGCGCTAACGCCCGAGCGATTTGGCCAACTTCTATGGTATGCGTCAGACGTGTTCGGAAATGGTCGCCGTCTAAGGGAACAAAAACTTGCGTCTTATGCGCCAGCCTGCGAAAGGCCGTAGAGTGAATTATTCGATCTCGATCTCTCTGGAACGCACTGCGCGTGGGAGAAATTGAGGCGGGGTATATCCTGCCTCGTGATTGACTTGGGTCAGACGCATAGGGTGCCAGAGGCAGGCGTATCGCCAACTCATCATCCTCTCATTGAACGACTGCCTTAAGCAGCCTATGTTCTGCCGCATAAACCTTTAATCGATATCAAGGCAAGTAGCAGACAGGAAACATCAAATGTCTAGCCAGAAGGCGTCTCAAATTGCCCTAACCCCCAGCGCCTGCAACAGAATCCGCGCTCTTTTGGCCAATGAGTCGGCCGACTCAGTCTTTCGCATTGCGGTTGAGGGAGGCGGATGTTCGGGGTTCCAATATCAATTTGCCATCACTGATCAGGCTGCATCAGAGGATGTACTCATTCATGAGCCGGGACTTAGAGTTGTGATTGATGAAACATCAATGACTTTTCTTGAGGGCGCACAACTTGATTTTGTCGATGATCTCATGGGGCAATCTTTTCGTGTAAACAACCCAAACGCCAAAAGCTCTTGTGGATGCGGAACAAGTTTCTCACTGTGAAAACACAATCTCCATGATCTTAAATTTTAACTTCCTATCCTATTCATTAAGGATGAAAAGGAAGAAATAAAGTGGAATCACTCTTCCTTGGCCACGCTTATATTGACCTAACAATGCAAACTAATTGCATGCCAACAGGTGATGAAAAAGCTGTCGCTCAAGATTATGCAGTGAGTTTTGGCGGAAACGCTGTTACTGCTGGTTTTACCTGCGCAAAGCTAGGCCGACGCGTTCACCTTCTAACCTCAGTTGCTCAGGATTGGCTTGGCCGTATGTTTTTAGATATGGCGCAGAATTACGGTATAGAAGTTCACAAACGAAGCGTTAGACGCTCGTCACTTTCTTTCATTCTGCCTAATAATGGACAACGTGCTATTTTGCGTGCGCGCGATGATGAATATTTGGAAGACTTTCCTATCCTAACTCTATCTGACCTTAAACTCCTCCACTTAGATGGGCATATGTCTGATGCAGCAATTCATTATGCCCAAAAAGCTCATAAGCAAAATACGCTTGTTTCGCTCGATGGCGGCGCTTTACGACCTGGATTAATCGATCTTTTATTATGTGTTCATGTTGCAATTGTCGCAGAAAGACTCTGTGAGCAAATGTCTTTATCGCACAATGAAATGCTTATGTTTCTTAAAAGCAAAGGCGTTAAAATCGGAGGCGTAACGACAGGATCTAAAGGGATGCTTTGGTATGATGAAAGTGGTGAAATTCAACATTTACCGTCTTTGAATGTACCTAATGAAAAGATTATCGATACTTCAGGAGCAGGAGACGTCTTCCACGGGGCTTATTGCGCTTCTTATTTAGATCGTCCGAATGATCGCTGGCGCAGTCATTTCATTTTTGCCCGCGCTGCCGCCGCGCACAAAATTCAGCACCTTGGCAATGAGGCCGGCCTTCCCTCACAAGAAGATATTTTATTCACCCGCTCAGCCTTTCTTGAAGGAGAACAAGGCTAAGCCACTGACGAAAAACAATTTTCCTCTGGAGAAATTTATATTATCTCTCGAAAAGGGCTTGGCAAAAGCCGAGGCGCCTAGTATAGGCCCCTCACGTTCCCCGATAGCTCAGCTGGTAGAGCACGCGACTGTTAATCGCTAGGTCGTAGGTTCGAGTCCTACTCGGGGAGCCATGATATTTCTTCAAATAATTGTTTTTAAATGATTTAATATTATTTGGCGGCATGCTAATCAACTCTAACGCCAGGCTTAGCGGGGTCTCCCGCGCTTCCTTTTAATAGAAATTGCTATACTGACGCCCTAAACTGCAATGCCTATACCTTGAAAGCGCGCTCGTCTGACGATAGGGCCAGTTGCTATCCGGAATAAAACGACATTTATCTCCTTATGCCTTATGGTGTCCGACATGGCTTATGAATTAATCGTTCACGCCCCTGACGGCGATATCATAATTGGCTCTTATCCAACCCAGGCGGCAGCTGAAAAACTTGCCGCGATCACCATTCCGCAAGGCGAAAAGTGGTCTGTCGTTGAGGTTGATGGCGAGGCGCGGCCTGCAGCTGTGATCGATCTAGCCGCGTATCGCGCAAAAAGAAATCATCGGCCTCGCAAAAGTTAGAGAACTCCCAGAGTTCTTATCTATCCTAGCTTGATTGCCGCGCATCACATGAGAGCTTTTGACGCAACTCGCATAACAACAAAGCAATGACATTATCTATTGTATCGTTAGATCAAGTAATATCAGTTCAGAGGAGAATTGAATTAATTTATGAAAATATTATTAGGTAAGTCGTATGATGCAAAAAAATTTAAAAGCCGATTTGATGAAGTGATGTTTAATTAATCTAGAATAGATAATAAATTTAAAAAAATTGAATCATTTTTAAAATAGCGCAGCAAATTAAAAAAAGAGCCGCCAGCAAAAACTGACGGCTCTGTTCTTTCTTATTTAAGCGCTTCTGCAGGATCCTGAATAATAGATTTCACCCCAGCAAGAGCGTCGTCATAACCTGTACCTGTGCATCCATACATCCCACTTGGATCACTCCAGCAAATTGGATGGCCGGTTGGTCCATTATCAAATGGCGGCTTCAGCGTTGTTTTATATTTGTTGGCAAATTCATCGAGGCGGTCATCGCACCACAGCGCTTCCTTACCAGCGGGAATTGCGCTCTCGATCTCTTTAGTTCCCTTATCAACTCTTTTGTTGAATGAGTGGAGTTCCCGATGAGGAATTTGGGCGATTTGTCCATCCCAATAGCTTTTATTAAGATTTGCGCCATCTGACTTATAACAAGTTTCAACAACAGCACGAGAAAGAGAAAGCTCATCTGCAATCGGAAAATATTTTTCTTCTAATGGACGATAGTGATGATGATGGTGAGAAGATTTATGAGCATACGCTGGCAAAGTTCCTGCAGCAAGAAGCGCTGCGCCTGCGATAATAACGATGGACTTCATTTATTTTACTCCATAAGCGGAAACAATTGTCAACGCGAGGGCCGCCATTGATAGGCGAGTTACCCTATCTTTACGCATACCTCATTAACATATGTTTAGAATAATATTCAGCAATGGTTGCGATCACAGTTAATAACCCAAAGTATGTTAAAATATGAGATCGCGCTACACGATCAGCGCCTAAATCAATCAAAATTTCAAATAGATACAGTCATCTTACTACTTAATTCAATCCCGTCCAAATCATCAAAGGATCCTGTTTAATTTCTCGAGAGCATCAAAACAGCCAAAGCCTGTTTTTAGTTGACCAAAACAAGATCAGTAAATGAAGCCATCAAGTTAGTGATTAAAGTGGTTGTTTGCTATGATACATGACCTAATATAGGTTGGCATTCGCTGAGCTTCAGGATCCAAATATGAAAAATATTTCAACTGCCATCTTGCTAACTTTTTTCATAATCGCGACACCGAATTTAGTTTATGCGCAAGACTATGATGAAAAATTTGAAATTACTGATCCAACTTTTGAGCAAAGATCTAAAGAAGAACGCCTGCTTGAGAATCGTCAAGTGGTAGAAGACTCCTCAGATTTCAAACGAAGCCCTAACAACAAAAATACCAAAAAACCAAATAAAAGAGATGAGGCTCCTAACTTTTTGGATTTTTAATAACTCGACTTAAAATTTAAAGCTATGACTAGACGTTTGATTGGGCAGTCATTATTCTTTACGGACTGACAAACAAATAAAGTTCAAGAATACCGCCGCAACCTTACCCGTGCTCTAAGCCTCTATTAGTCAAGCCAATATCGCTACATTAGAATGTGTTAATAAAAGCAATCGTCATTTGCATATTGAAATTTCATGTTTAAGCTTTACGGGACTTATTTCACTCGCCCCTAACCATGCTAGACGCGAGTTAAAAAAACAAAATGTTACATTATCTGCTTAATTCAAATAAATATAAATTAACACGCTCTTTACCCACTATATTGTCGCTAACAGGCCTCTTTAATAGAGACACATTCAGGAAGATATTAATTAAAATGTAATTTTTTATCTATGTTCAAGGAGGAAAATTGACCTATAATATAAAAGTTTTTTAGGAGCAAATTTAGTATAATCATCACGCCAAGGATATCAAAATGTGAGCTTTAATAATTCAAATAAAATGATTCAATGTTTTACGATTTTTACACTAGTATTAGGTATGAGTAGCTGTGCGATAAATTATCACATCAATCTAAAATGTAAAAATTCAACTCAGTCCGCTTTTGGGTCCAATTGCTCCGATGCGAGAGAAGATAAAAGACCAAAGAATTAAATGAAATGTCGGACCCTATTCTGGTTTATCACCTCATGGACTGTTACA